>JAHRWI010000190.1 GCA_019090225.1 Porticoccaceae bacterium | reverse complement strand
CTCAGCGAGACCTGGGTAAGCTTTAAAGTCCTGACTCAGGCACAATGCGAATATTATTGGGCGACCGGTGAGCCTCAGGGTAAAGCGGGGGCCTATGCAATACAGGGGCGTGCAGCAAGTTTTGTGACAAAAATAGAAGGCAGCTACTCCGGGGTAGTAGGTTTACCTCTGCTGGAAACGCTCGAATTGTTAGAAAGCTATGGTGTTTCCTGCTGGGATAGCCCTTGAGTTGGGGTGGTTTTTGGATAGGGATAGCTCTTAAACTGGAATACTCTTTAAACAGGCGTGCAGGTTAAATTATGAAAGCAGAGGTTCTAGTCAACGTCGCGCCTACCGAGACACGAGTTGCTCGGGTCGAAAATGGTGTGCTCCTTGAGCTAGCTATCGAAAGGGCTAATAAGCGCAGTCTGGTGGGTAATATTTATCAGGGCACGGTGGTGCGTGTGATGCCGGGCATGCAGGCCGCCTTTGTTGATATCGGTCTCGACAAGGCTGGTTTTATCCATGCCAACGACGTCGCTCATGACCTGCCTGTTCAGCATAACCTCGCCAGCGTTGTGGCTCGGGATCAGGCCGGTCATCAGAATAATACTAATGGCAACGGCAATGACACGAGGCCGGATATTCGCCAGTTACTGCGCGAAGGTCAGCGTGTCAGTGCCCAGGTGATGAAAGAGCCTATTGGTACCAAGGGTGCGCGGCTTACCACCAAGCTGTCGGTGTCATCGCGCTATTTGGTGTACATGCCGGGGGTTGATCACATTGGTATTTCCCAACGGCTTGACCAGGAGGAGGAGCGAGAGCGTCTGCGTAGTGAGCTGGAGTTAGCCATTGAATCCGGGGATATGAAGGAAGAGGGTGGTGGCTACATCATTCGTACGGTGGCGGAAGGTGTCAGTGCCGAAGAGTTACGTATTGATCTAAATTACTTACACCGCCTGTGGGGGCTGGTTAAAGAACGTATCAAGCGTGTCTCGGCACCCAATAATATATATCAGGATTTGCCTTTGGCGCTTCGCACCCTGAGGGATGTAGCGATGCAGGACGTGGAAATCGTCAGAATTGATTCCCGTGGAGTTTTCAAGGATATGTATGACTTTGCCCAACGGTTTTGTCCAGAGCTGCTCAATAATATTGAATATTACGAAGGTCCGAGACCCTTGTTTTATCTTTATGGTGTCGAGGACGAAATCAGCAAAGCCATGGAACGTAAGGTGTATCTGAAATCAGGTGGACATCTGGTTTTTGATCAGACCGAAGCCATGACCACGGTTGATGTCAATACCGGCGGCTATGTCGGACGGCATAATCTTGAGGAAACGATATTAAAAACTAACCTGGAGGCAGCCGGGAGTATCGCTCGCCAGCTGCGTTTGCGTAATTTGGGTGGCATTATCATTCTCGATTTTATTGATATGGCCGACCCCGAGCATCAGCGTCAGGTTCTGCGGCGTCTCGAAAAGGCTCTGGAAAACGACCGCGTTAAAATGCGAATATCCGGTGTCTCGGAGTTGGGTCTGGTGGAAATGACCCGTAAGAGAACCAGTGAAAACCTCCAGCAGGTGCTCTGCGAACCTTGCGAGGTATGTAGCAGTCGTGGCTATCTGAAATCCGCTGAAACGATTTCCTACGATATCATGAGAGAGATTCTGGGTACCGCCAAGTCTTTTGAAAGCGCTAAAGTGCTGGTGATTGCATCGCCACTGGTTATCGATCGCTTTCTCGATGAAGACGCCTCACACGTGGAATCTTTGGAAAAACATATAGAGCGGCAGGTCGAGTTCAGGGTCGAATCAAATTACTCTCAGGAACAATATGACATTATTCCTGTGTCGCAAGCGAGTCCTGGGGCAATTGTCCTTGAGTGATTGTCTTGCGCGGCGAATTTATCAGGGCCTGAGTTATAAGAGTCAAGTTTATTGGGGCCGAATTGATGGGTGACAGGAGTCAGGTTTATTGAATCTCCGCCGAGGGTTAGGCCGTCTTAGCCGTTACCTAACCGCGACCGCTGTTGTGGTGTTGATTGGCTATGCTGTCATCGTCGTGATCGGCAGGCAAGCCCTGCCTTATCTGAATCGTTACCAGCCCCAGATTAATCATTTTTTTTCCCAGCAACTTGGTATTGAACTGAGCACCGAGCACATCAATGGCGTGTGGACGGGGCTGTCACCTCGTATTGAATTACGAGGTCTGCGTCTGGGTAACGGCGTTGAGGGCGAGGTGTTTTATGTTCAGCGTCTCAGTGCCGAGCTTGATTTGCTGCGCAGTGTCGCTGCCGGTGAGTTGATATGGCACCAGCTAAGCTTGGGCGCGATTAATATTGTACTTCGCGAAGCGGCCGATGGTCATTGGTCAGTCGAAGGCCTGCCCCCATTGGCTGGAAATGACGACGAAGATAATCAGCAACAGCTCAGCCAAATAGTTGAGCGTTTACTGCTGAATCGATTTATAGGTGTCGAGAAAGTATCTGCCGAATTAGCCTTTTATTCGGGTACCCGAGCCGCTGTAAATTTCGATAACATCAAACTGGAAAGCGAGGGTGACTTCCATCGGCTGACCGCCGGTTTCGCTTTTGACGACAACCCATCTTCTGCTCAGTTAGTTATCGAAGGTCGAGGTGATGTAGTCAGTCCGGAGGCGTTTAAGGGCAGTGCTTACCTGCGCTTAAATCGCATTAATTTTAGTGGCTCCCTCAGTGCCATTGTGGCGCGCTGGTTTCCCCAGCTAGTGGCGCGTATGGGTGATATCGAGTCCGAACTGGCCACTGAAATCTGGTTGGAGTCGGGGCCAGATGGTGGCGTGAATTTGATCGGGCAGCTACAGGCGGATGAAATCCCCCTTAGCTGGGCGGCGGATTTAGCGCCGATCAAAAACTTGCGTGCCCAGTTAAGTGGCTGGTTCCAGCCGGGTGAAGACTGGGGTTTGCGCTGGCAAGGCCTGGACTTTGACTGGATGGATGTTGATATCCAGCCCCTGGATTTTTCCTTTAGTCAGCGGGTCGGTGCTCGCTGGGGCGAATTATCCCTTGCGGCTAGCCAGATCAACCTGGCGACCTTAAGCGAAGTTCTAAGAACAACGGGCCTGGCCACGGGTATGACCGAGACAGTGGTTTCAACACTGTCAGCAAAGGGCCACCTTAAAAATCTGCATCTCGATCTTGATCTCGATAAAGCCTTCCCACTGCAAGCCCTGCGGACACGGATTGATCATCTGGAACTCAAGTCCTGGCTAGGGGCACCTGCGACACGGGGATTAAGCGGCTATTTGCACTGGCAGGATTCTCAGGGCTTTTTTGATATCGATAGCCCGGACGGTTTTGCCATGCACTACCCCGGTGTCTATGACGGCTTTATGGAGCACGGTAGCAGCCGCGGTCGGGTCAGTATCCAATGGCAGCCGGAAGATGCGGCTTTAAAGATAGCCGGTGGGCCGATTAGCATTGACGATGATCAGGAAGGTCAGATTCGCGCTTACCTGTCCCTGGATATCCCTTTGAAAAAAGGCGGAATCCCTGAAATGTACCTGTTAGCGGGTATCCGCAATAGCCACTCTCGCTATGCGGATCAATATATTCCCAGCGCCTTAAACCCGGCTTTACTCGCCTGGCTGGATCGTGCTGTGGGGGATATGGATGTTAGTGAAGCGGGCTTTATCTGGCGCGGATCTTTACTGCATCGGGGTTCCGCTGGTCGCAGCATTCAGTTTTATGCCAAGGTCGAAAATGGCCAGGTTGATTACGATCCCGCCTGGCCCAGGCTCAGCGATATGTCGGCTTATATTACCGTTGATGGTGCCCGGCTCAATGGCCTGATCAACTCTGCCGAACTTGGCGATTCCGGCAAGGTTCACCTGGACAGAGCGGTGGTAAAAACCCATCCAGATGCTTTGTTGTCCGTGCTAGCTGAGGTCAGTACCTCGTTGCCAGAAGCCGCAAATATCCTGCTCGCCTCACCCCTTAAAGAGCGAGTCGCGATGCTGGAAAGCTGGCAACTTGAGGGGCAGTCGCAGGTGCAACTGGATCTGATGATTCCACTCGGAGAACAGCGAGAAAATGAGCATTACCGGGTTGATACGAATATTAAAAAAGGTCAGATGAGTCATAAAGACGTCGACGTGGAGTTTGAGGGGATTTCCGGGCTAATCTCTTACAGCGATGGCAAGGGACTGTATTCGCCGGGTGTTCAAGCCAGGCTCTGGGGGCAGAAAATTGACGGCAGCATCGCCACTACTGAAGGCGCAACCCGTATCGCCTCACAAGGTCAGTTTGATATGGCCTTACTGCCGGCTTGGAATTCGCTGCTTAAAGACAATGTGCGGGGTGTTAGCGACTACGATGTAAGCTTTGTAATCCCCGAAGCGGGCAATCCATATCTGGCATTTAACTCCACCTTGCAAGGCATCACTTCAGATTTCCCTCGGCCTTTAAATAAAGCCTCGGTTCAGCCCTTGGCCCTCGAAGCTAGCGTCAGTTTTGCCGATAACTTACTGGTAAAAACCCGGCTCGGAGAACGCCTTGGGTCCAGCTTTAAAATAGACAAGGGCGAAATTGTCAGTGGTCATATAGCCTTAGGGACGGGGCTGACTCTGGGTGATACGGAGCCTTCGGCTGAGCCCGGCCTGTCTATTGTTGGCACTACGCCGATCCTCGATCTCGATGCATGGCTAGCGGTATTCGAGACGCCAGAGCAAAGCCCCGAAGGTTCGGAAGGTTCGGAAGGTTTGGAGGCTTTGGAAGGCTCGGATGTAAAAGCACCGCCTAAAGGCATCAACTTATCGGCGCTTAAGCCAGACTTTTCCGTACACCTGGGAGAATTGATTTATCGGGGAATACTAGCGAGCAGTGTTGATGCCACCGGCCGTTATGATAGCGAGGGCCTGGATGTCTATCTGGACAGTGAAATACTTGCCGGGCAGATAAATATACCGACAAATAAAAACCAGGCCCTGGTGATGGACTTGAACTATCTCACCTTGCCCGAGCCAGATTTAGACAGTGACGAGAGTTTTCTTGATCAGTTAGATCCCACCGGATTCCCGCATCTGAATTTTTCCACAGAGGGTTTACGGGTGGGTCAGGAAGAATTGGGTAGCCTAGCATTTGTCATGCGACCGCTAGCGGATGGAGTTGAATTAAGTAATATCAACGCTGAAATTACCGGCATTGGCATCAGTAACCTACCTGATGGAGAGTCGTCGGTCCTGAGCTGGCGTCTGGTCAATGGAGAACATCAGAGTCGGCTCTCCGGCTTACTTAAAACCTACGATTTGGGTGCCGTACTCAGGGCCTGGCAATTACCCGTGGTGTTAAATAGTGAAGAGGCAATCTCGATTGTCGATTTACATTGGCAGGCTAAACCCTGGGAGTTTTCAATCAACAAGCTCCGTGGCCAGACCGCGCTTAACTTTAAAGACGGCAATTTCTTTCGAGCGCCAGGGACTACCAGTAATGCGTTTATTAAAATGATTGGCCTGATTAACTTTCACACCTGGGCGCGCCGTTTGCGACTGGACTTTTCCGATCTGTTTGCTTCCGGCGTTAGCTACGAGACACTCAAAGGCGGCCTACAGTTTTCTGAAGGTACGGTGGCCTTTGATGCACCCATCGTGGTGGACTTACCCTCCGGGAAAATGCGTTTGATGGGCCAGGCTGACTTATTGGCAGAGACCGTTGATTCCCGTTTGGTGGCGACCCTACCGGTAGGCACAAATTTGCCCTGGATCGCAGCTTTAGCGGGTGGTTTACCGGCAGCGGCCGGTGTTTATATCACTGGCAAGTTGTTTGAAAAGCAGGTCGATCGAGTGTCGAGCTTTAGTTACAAAGTGACTGGGCCATGGGCAGAACCCGAAGTCCAGATCGACCGAATTTTTAGCGATAAAACCGATGGTTGAAATAAAGGCTGACATGAACGAGCTAAAACAAATACATACTGTGGCTGCTGTACAGCTGAAAGCTAGCGGTACAGCGGAGCAAAATATGGCCGCCGCTGAAACCCAGATTGCGCGGGCAGCGGAACAAGGTGCTGAGCTGATCGTTTTGCCTGAACACTTTGTCTATTACAACGAAAAGGATTTATCTGCCTCTGCGGAATTGGAGGCGGATCCCTCAGGCCCGGCCCGATCCTTTTTCGCAGAGCAGGCGAGAGAGCATAAAATATGGTTAGTGGCCGGTACGCTGCCTATGTTTAAAGGTGAAGCGCTTAAGGGTCAGAACAACGCTAAGCCCTACGCAACCTCCTTGCTCTATGATCCACAGGGCAAAGAATCCGCCCGCTATGAAAAAACTCATTTGTTTGATGTGCTGGTGCAAGCCACCGGTAAACGCTATTACGAATCCGACAGCTACCAGCCCGGTGATCAGGCTATTTGCGCGACTACCGATGTCGGTACCTTGGGTATGAGTGTCTGCTACGACCTGCGCTTTCCCGAGTATTATCGATTGCTGGTGGACCAGGGTGCGGAGATTTTAGCGGTACCCTCGGCGTTTACTGCGGCAACCGGCGAGGCCCACTGGCGATTATTGCTACAGGCCCGCGCTGTAGAGAACCTGTGTTATGTGATCGGCGCGAATATCTGCAACCGTGATCATCCCAGTAAGCCCACCTGGGGCGGCTCTGCCATTATCGACCCATGGGGTAAAGTCCTGGCTGAGCTGACTAATGAAGAGGGTTTTATCATTGCTGAGATTGATCGCCAACGTATCAAAGACTTACGTGCCAGCATGCCGGTATTGGAGCACCGCCGGTTTTAGCCACCTTAGTTTTGTTTCACCTGCCGTCCCGCCGTATTAGCAGTCGCCGCTGAACCGCTATGCGACATCAAAGTATGCTATAAAGGCGGGCGTTCGATTCAGGCTTTGAACTGTTTGCCAGGATTGAACCCCGACGTAGAGACTGAACCAGAGTGCCCGGATAGTTGTCTTAAAAACTGATCTAACTACGCTAGAAAAATTAATGATTTAACGGAGAGTCACAATGAATACCCCGACAAGCCCCGCTGGCATCACTAAGCAAACGTCGATACTGGCCAGCAATAAACTTATCCGTAATACCTATATTCTATTGTCCATGACCCTGGCATTTAGTGCGCTAACCGCCGGTGCTTCGATGATGTTTAATCTGCCTCATCCTGGCTTTTTAATCACCATGGTTGGCTATTTTGGTCTGCTTTTCCTGACAACCAAGTTTCGTAATAGCGGTTTGGGTCTGGTCTTTGTGTTTGCATTGACAGGGTTTATGGGCTTTACCCTTGGTCCGATTATAAATATGTATCTGAAATTGCCCAACGGTTCCGAGTTAGTTATGAATGCGCTTGGTGCTACGGCGGTGACTTTTGTTGGGCTGTCTGCTTATGCTCTGACCACCCGCAAGGACTTCAGCTTTTTGGGTGGTTTTTTGATGGCCGGCATCATCGTGGCCTTTCTTGCCGGTATTGGCGCTTACTTTTTAGAAATGCAGGGTTTGTCCCTGGTCGTTTCTGCCATGTTCGTGGTGCTGATGGCGGGTCTGATTTTGTTTCAAACCAGCGCTATGGTGAATGGCGGTGAGACTAATTACATTATGGCGACCATCACGCTGTATGTGTCTATTTATAATCTGTTCACCAGCCTGCTGCATCTGATGGGTGTGATGGGTGACGATTAATAACCGTCAGACGAACTATTCTGATGAAATATTCTGGCGAGTTTCCTATACGAGCTTCCCTCGTGGGCTCGCCTAATCAGTTATCTATAGTCAGGCAGGATCTCTAAGCGAGGCTCTGTCTGACTTCCGCAGCAGTGGCTGGCTCTCCACCGGCATTGCGAATCGCTTTTACCGCTTCCTCCACCCACTGAACATTGGTTTTTGGACTCTGGAACGGCGCGTCCTCCAGCCCTACTCGCACATGACCACCCAGCTCAACAATTTTTGGGATGAGGGGGATGGTGTTGATATCGAGACCCGCGACCATCCACGGTGCGCCGGGCGCTTCCTCTTCCATGAGTTTGGCCAGGGCTTCAATGGCCCACTCTCGGGGTGGAAAGCAAAAGGTAAAACCATCCGACAGCATAAAACGATAAACCGGCATTTTCATACCGGGGGTGGTGCGATGCAGCAGCGCACCTTCGCGAATAAAGCCCGGTTCATAACAGGCATAAGCCGGTCGCCAACCATGTTTGGCGGCAAGTTTGGCACTGGCTTTTAATATGCCGGGACTATTGGCGTAGATATCGCCTTCATCACCGAACAGGTTGGCAGCGCTTTCTTTAGTGGAGAAGTTACAGGAACCAGGGTCGAGAATGCCCCACTCCATGGCTCCGCGTCGGCATAACTCGTTAGAGGTGGCATTGCGCACTTCCGGGTCATCAGACATGGGTATATCGAGAGAGGAGGGGTAAACAATCGCATCGACCTGGCTTTGAATACCTTCGATAAAAGCGTGGCAAATATCCGCATCACCATTTTGCTTGCCGGTATCGGGATCAAGACTGTGGGCGTGGATGATCGCAGCACCGGCATTGACGCAGTCGATTCCCTCCTGGCTTATCTCCTCGGCAGTGACCGGTATGTTGGGTTGTAGCGCGGGAGTCCAGGCCCCGTTCATGGCGACTTCAATCCAGACTTTTTGTGACATAAGATAGCGTCCTGTAATTTTATTTATGGTTTATATAGGCTTATATGGTCTTAATATAGCGGTATTTCCTGTCAAAATCTCACTTGTCAGGATTAGCTTATGATTGAACTTTATACTGCCCGCTAAACTCTTAACATTAACGTTTTGAACTGGTTTGATATAACGATGAAGAACATATCAGCAATCACATTATCTGTTTTTATGGCGACGACCCTATCAGTGATCGTTGCTTTGACTGCTTCTGCTCTAGCTGGAGATAAGCTATCGGTGGCGGAGGCCCAGGCGAGAATACAAAGCGGCGAACAGCTCGACAGCATTCCGAAATCCATCTGGAAGCAACTGCTCACCCCCAGGCAGTACGACATTATGTGGCGCTCAGACACCGAGCAGCCTTTCACCGGAGCGCTGCTAAACAATAAGGAGGAAGGTGTTTATGTCACCGCAGGCTGTCGTCTTCCGGTATTCCATTCATCCCAAAAGTTTAAGTCGGGCACTGGCTGGCCGAGTTTTTGGGAGATATTTAATAAAGACAATGTGGTTCTGAAAAATGACTGGGCCTGGGGTATGAACCGCACCGAAATACTCTCCAAGTGCGGCGAGCACTTAGGCCATGTCTTTGATGATGGCCCTGCGCCCACGGGTCTACGTTACTGCATTAATTCGGCGGCGTTGGCATTTGTGCCGGATACTGCTGAGCAATCGGCTGCCAAAAAAGAAGCCACACTCAAATAAAGCGGAACACTGGACAGCACAAAAGTTCTAGTTGATTGGCGTGTGGTTGCTTAACCTGGGCTCGAAAATGGCACGTCTGTAAGCCTCAGACTTGCTGTCACCGGGCATCATTTAACGAATTGTGCTGGTTCTAAATCGGTCGCTATTCCGGCAAAGTGCCGAAATAGCGCCACCGCACGGTTTTTGTACGAATTCTCGTACTTTTGAACAGGTAACCATGAAACGGCATTACTGCTTAAGGCATAAAAATAATGCCAGCGGTTTTCATCGAGCTGGGTGAATTCATAATACGACTGATATTCCCCCATACCAATCCACTCTTTAAATAAGCGCCTGACCGGCTCAGGATTGAAGGTGTTTACGCGAAGTTTCCGCTCCGACAATTCCAATATGGTGGCTTGGTAGCTGATCTCTCCAGCAGGCGTGTTTTCTTTTTGTCGAAAAAGGTAGGAACTCCCCTGTGTTAATTCTTCTATCGAAAAATCACTACGTGTTGCTTCACGGTGGAGGGAAGTTAGCGCGGTTGCGTGTTTTATTAATGGTTGCCACCGTTGTTTGGTAACGGACCAATATAGAATTGTGTTGAATGCTGAAATACGCCCGATTTTCGCTGCTAATGTGACTGAGGTTCCTCCGAACTCAAAGTTACCGCTGGCGGCTAATAAAATAGTGAAGGGTGCATGTTGCCAATTCATGCACGCGGGTGCTTCCCAAGCATTTGCGAACTCTCCGCTATACCAGACGTTTACCGCAAGCGGCTCGCCGATAGCAGAGGCGGCAGGGTGAACCTTGCCAGTACAGGGCGGTGATAGATCGGCAGCATGAATCGTCGCGCTGAAGCATGTCAGTACACAATATATAGAGAGAATTAATCTATCGGTTTTGTCTCCCCGTCGGGATGTGAAATGTGGCATCGCCAATATCCGTCAGGCCGCTATGTGTGCGTTAGTCAGTAATACACACAGCGCTGCCGGACAAGCGAATGCCGGTTGGACGGGGCTTTCAGGGTGCCATTTTATTAACAAGTTTCGATGCCTTAATTCCTTTTTCATACGTTGATGTCATCTTGCCGCCATTGATGACTGGGAAGTCGCTATACCGAGCTTTTTAAGCCGCGACGCGAGTGTTGTGGGTTTTATACCCAGTAGTTTTTAGCACTATTCTGTCCGGAGATTTTGCCCTTCCAGGCAGCCAGGGCAAGCCTGGTTTTTTAACGAACTCGCTCGAGTTACTCAGTTTCGCTATATTTTTTGATGTCGGCAAGAGCTTATCTATGGAATTTGGTATTAATCGTCGCCAAAATTTGCGATCGTCAGTTAATAACTGACGGCAGGTGATTTGCGCGACGAGTCCGCGGCAATGCCCCATAGGCTTGCTACAGGTAACGGGAAGAGCCATCATTCGATTTATATGGGGTTGTCTCGCTCATCCAGCTGGCATTTATATGTGTGATTTCCCGGGAAGCAATGACTCTCCTTCTGTTTCGGTATCCGCTGACCAAACTTCCAGTTTTTTGCGTTTATAAGTTATTGGCGCTCACTATGTGCTGTCATCAACCCGAGTCTTACCTGATAGGTTGATCAGGTTACCAAAGAGCATCAGGCCTGCCCCAAGCACAAGGGCGAGGTCAAAAGCCTCGTTGTAAAAAACAATTCCCACCACAGCAATCAGTGGTAAGCGTAAGAAATCCAGTGTCACTACGATGCCCGCTTCCGATATTTGCATAGCGCTGGTCACGCAATAGTGGGCGCTTAAAGCGGTGAGACCCACTGCACATAGCCACGCCCATTGGATCGGATTTGGAAACACCCAGTTGGAAAGGCTGAGAAACATGCCTATGGGCAGCTGGATAAGACACATATAAAACACCACGGTTAAGGGATTTTCAGTGTTGGATAATGATTTGGTGAATACATAGGCAGCGGCAAAACAAAGCGCAGCCAGCAGAACGATGGTCGATGCCGGGCTAATCACCTGAGACCCCGGTTTCAAAATCACATAAACCCCAGCGGCACCGAGGATAACGGCCAAGGTTTTTCCGGGGGTGATGGACTCTTTTAAAAAGATCGCAGCGATGATCAAGGTCCAGATGGGTACCGTGAACTCCAGAGCAAACACCTCTGCCAGCGGTAGCAAACCCAGGCCCACAAACCAGCCATATTGCCCGGCGAAGTGGAATACATTACGCGCCGTGTGCATTTTGATTCGGGCGGTAGAAAAAAGTCTGGAATCGCCGGATTTATAGATGATGAGCGCTGTTACCAGCACGCCAATAACACTCCGGAAGAAAAGAATCTGAAACGTGTTGATATCCCCCCATAGCTGACGAGCACCGATCGCCATCACGCAGAATGACAGCAGCGCGCATGCCATCCAGAAAACTACTTTCATGTCGCGCTTAGTTCCGAAGCTTTCAGAAGGGGTAGTATAAGGTTAATTTTTCTGTGAACTACTAATCAGTGCTGATGTTGGATTGTCGTCTCTAGATTCTGAGTGCGCAAAATTTACTGATCAGGGATCCACATGGTTTCATGTTGATTTATCGGCAGGCCAGGTGCTCGAACGCCTGGCCCACGAAGAGCGCGTCGAGCGTTGGTTGTTCAACGGACTCCACAGTCTCGATTTCGTTTCCCTAAGAAAGCCCAGCTCTCTCTAAGCCAGCCATAAAGCGATCCTGGTCTTCGATGTTTTTGAAGTGCGTACGGACATGCCGGGAAAGATTGTAGGTGGGATCAATGCGTTTGATTGCAGCGACGACAGAAGCTGCGTTTTTATCCTGACTCGCCAGCCCTTTACTTGCTGCAAGGTACAGCGCCGCAGGTAGAAAATTCGGGCTGTTATCTAAATCAGCTTCCAATAGTGTAATTGCCAGATCGTATTGGTGGAGCATAAACATCGCTACACCCTGGGGGAAATGGTAGGTTCGGGTGGGGTTTAGCCGCTTTGCCTTTTCGATTAGGGGCAAGGCCGCCTCAGGCTCGCCTGCCCAGATCATGCAGAGCGAAAGCCGTTCCAGTGCGACCACATCGTTAGGGTCGCATTTAATGGCAATCTGTCCTTCGGAGATCGCCTGGTCATGTCGGCCTTGCCAAAGATAAGCCCAACACAAAGCCGCATGGGCGAGCGCCAGCTTGCCGTCAAGCGATACCGCCCGGCCTGCCAGTTCGAAGCCCTTATCCAGGCTCTCTTTGCGGGAATTACTCCAGCCCGCGATCCAGCGATAGATAGCGTTCATCGCCAGCCGGGCATAGGCTGTCGCATAGTTCGGATCCAGCTCAAGTGCCTGCTCAAAACAGTAGCGAGCCCGCGCGAATCCCTCTATCGTATCGGCTTCCGCTTCTTTCATGCCGCGCAGAACGTAATCATAAGCATCGACAAGCTCGGTGCCCCGGCGGGCAAACCTACCGTGCTCGCTGACGGATAAGTTCAAACTCAGGGCGCTGACAATTTTCTGATTCACCTCATCCTGCAGCTCAAATATATTCACCAAATCACGATCATAGCGTTGTGCCCAGAGGTGCTGGCCGCTCGCACCCTCAATCAGCTGCGCGGTAATACGCACGCTGTCACCCGATTTTCTTACGCTGCCTTCCACCACCACATTGGCACCGAGTTCAGCGCAGACCTGCTGAACTGTCACTGCCTTCCCCTTGTAAGCAAAGGTAGATTGCCGGGAAATGACCGCCACCTCGGGCAGTTGCGACAGGTCGGTAATCAGATCCTCGGTAATGCCGTCAGCAAAATACCCCTGTTCGGGGTCGGAACTCAGGTTGATAAAGGGCAGAACAGCGATGGTCGGTTCACTTAATGGCGCGAGTGTCGGTGCTTTGAGATCGGTAGCCTGGCTAATAGCCGCGGTCTCACCTCTTGCCGGGGCTGAGGATTGGTCTTTGTCCTGGTGTCTAAATGTCACCGCATAACTACGTTTTGGCATTTCAATACGAATCGGGTCATCGCGACCCGATTCGCTGTAATAGGCCAGCAATTTCGAGCGCAAGCGACCTGCCTCGACCCGGACGATGGCATCAATCGCGGGATCAAAGCTTTCATCCCGATCAAAAACCTCGATAGCAATGGCGTACTGATTCAGACGTTCCGCTCTTCCGGCCAGAGTCTCATCGACGATAAATTTCAGAAACCGACCAAGACGTTGTGCATGGGCAAACAGTGAGCTGTCGAGAATACGGGCCAGTTGCTCGCGCTTACTCTGTTGCTCAGTGGCACGACTATTAGTGCTTTCATCTACCATTTAACAATCTCTAATATTTTTTTGTTTTTTTGATTGCATTAGGTGCCATAGCTTAGCGTCTATCAATCGAAACCAGATCAGATGGAACTCGATATTTTCCACGATGGTGTGCCCAGGTATCTAAGATTGATTACAGGTCTACAGCTCCGCCTTGCCCAGTACTATAGTGATGGATACTGAACCAACCAACTATAAGGATGCCGCCTCAAAAGCCGGAGGTCCAAACCTTGCTTTGGTGTGGTTGAAAAGCCCGACTTCTTCTGTCGGTATTCCGAACCAGCTGCCATATAAAACACCGCCTATCCCTGCCCAAAAGAGCAGTTGCAGCGCCTGGGGCATGATGAACTTTCGAAATGTGAGGTGCTCTCCAAGTGTTTCCATCGCGGCTTTACCTGATAAAAATTAGCTTTCGTGTTTAAGCGTAATAAACCTTAAGGAAGGTCAGCGGGTATTGATCTCCCCGGCCGAGTGGCCCCGTGAGGGGAAATCGAGACTGCCAAGTCGGCCATGTTTTACCATTGCCTTTTCAGCCTCTTCCCAGGTGGGCAGTTGATTTTTCTCGCAGGCCCAATGGGTATGCACCGCCTCATCACACCAAATGGATAATTTGGGTTTACCCGTCTCGTGGGCGCCAGCGCTTTGAAAACGCTGCAAATCTTCAACATCTTTCCAGAGTGTCCTGGTCCAAAAAGCCAGCCCCTGACTTTTGCGCAAGTCGATACCACAGTTGCCGGGCGCTTTTTTTACTTGCTGACGTACCTTTTTAACCTGCCATAGAAAAGGCAGTAAATACCTGATCGAACGTAAACGAAGTCTGGTTGCTGAAGCGATCACAAGCACTCCTGGTTTTGGTGACTGTTGGACAGTTTACGCCAGGTCGCGCTGGCAAGCTTCTTGAAAGCCTGCTTGATTCCCTCCAGGTCAGGATGCAGCCTAATTATTAGCCGGTTTTGGTCACATATCCGTGCTATCACTCCTTTTCCGGAAGTGCTCCTTGCTCAACCCTTAAGCTTAAATCCCTAAGTTACTTACCGTTACCGACTTCTTTGTCGGACGTTTTTTCCAGACTATGCCCTCACACAGGGCCTGACTGAGCAATGTCGGGTTCGTCATTAACTCTTCAAATCGACAAATCGACAAATAGGGAGATTGAGATGAATAAGCCCGCCAGCAAGACTGAAAAGTTTTTTAATTTCGTCACCGCATGGCCGAAAACTTATGTGCTCGTGAGCTTGCTGACTATCGTCGGCATGGCAACCTTTGTTCCCCAGATACACAAGGACACCAGCTCGGATGCCTTTATAGCTAAAGACGGTCCCGTGGTGGTGTATCGCGATCACGTGCGCGATGTGTTCGGATTAGAGGACCCCATTGTGGTGGCGGTCATTAACGATGGCCCTGAAGGTATTTTTAATCCCGATAGCCTGATCCTGGTCGATCAACTTACCCAGGCCGTCGGGAAATTACCCAACGTTGATCCTGATCGCGTCACCAGTCTTGCTACCGAAGCCAATATTGTTGGCACCTTTGAGGGTATGGAGGTTACAGATTTTTTTGAGCCTTACCCCAGCACCCAGGCCCATGCCCATGACATGCGAGCGGCAATCGAGGATTTCCCCCTGTATCAGGGCGCGTTGGTCGCCCGCGATGGAACAGCCACGCTGATTGTTGCCGAGCTTCTTGATCAGGACGCAGCGCAGACGACTTACGATGAAATCCTCGCGCTTGTTGCAGCGACAGCTACGACCGCAGGCGACGAAGTCCATGTCGCTGGAGAAGGTGCAATATCAGGTTACCTGGCTACCTACATCGACCGCGACGCCACCCGTTTAAACCCGCTGGCTGCGCTGATCATTACTGTCGTGTTATTTCTTGCTTTCCGCACCTTTGCCGGTGCAATGCTACCGAACATTATTGTCCTCGGTACCCTGGCCGCTACTTTCGGTTGTATGGCGGCGTTTGGCGTGTCTTTTTATGTCATCACCAACGGCCTGGCAACCATCCTGATTGGTATCGCCGTGGCAGACTCGATTCATATTATGAGTCAGGTTTATGAGGAAATAGCGCTGACTCCCAGTCTGTCCGCCTCGCGTCAGGGGCGACGTGAAATTGTTGGCCGGGCCATGAGCAAAATGTGGAAGCCGATAACCCTGACTACGGTGACCACTATTGCCGGATTTCTTGGTCTGTGGTTGGGAGCAGCGATGCCACCGATGCAATACTTTGGTCTATTTGCGGCGGTTGGTGTGGCGGCGGCATGGGTCTATTCAATCTTCCTGCTACCAGCTGCGCTAAGCCTGGTTCCCTTCCGGCAGAGTAAGCTATTCCAGTCAGTGGGCTCTACAAATGAACTCCCGGATAGATACAGCTTAGTACTGCAACGCTTAGGCAAGGCAGCGCTTAAACGACCTCGCAGGGTAATGGGAATCGCTGTGGCCATCGGACTGGTGGGCATCGTTGGTACCAGCCGCGTCATTGTGCAGGAAGTGCAGATTGAAAATTTCCAAACTGACGAGCCCATTTATATCGCTGACCAGGCAATCAACAGCCGTATGGACGGCACCTATTTCCTGGACATCGTCATTGAGACCGACGAACCAGAGGCGTTGTTCAGACCCGATCACTTGCGCCGTATCGAAGCACTGCAAGCGCATATCGAGCAAATTCCTGCCGTGCGTGGCTCTACCTCGGTGGTCGACTACATCAAACAAATGCATAAGGCCGTCAACGAGAATCGGGATGAATTTTATTCGATACCCGATGATGAGTTGCTCGTAGCCCAATTGTTTTTGCTTTACTCAGCCTCCGGTGATCCCGACGATTTCGAAGAGGAAATAGATACCAATTATGCGCAGGCCAATGTGCGCTTTAATCTGCCTGCTGCGGATTACCAGTTGCTGACCAGCATCGTTCCAGAGATCCTGGCTTACGTTGAGGAGGAGTTCAACACTAATGAAATTCAGGCTCACCCCTCTGGTCGGGTGATGGTTAATTACACCTGGTTGAAGACTATTGGGGACAATCATGTCAGGAGTCTGCTGCTATCGCTCTTGTTCGTGTGGATTGCCGCCGCTGTGGTATTTCGCTCGGTACTGGCTGGCGCGCTGGCCCTGATACCTGTTGGCATGTCTTTGCTCCTGGTTTACGCGGTGATGGGTTTTGGCAATATATGGCTTGGTGTCGGTACTTCAATGTTTGCGGCCATTGCCATTGGCCTGGGTATCGATTTCGCTATTCACACCCTTGATCGGATGAAACAACTGCTCTCGACGCGTTCGGGAAGTTATGACGAACGTCTGGCTGATCTATTCCCTTCGACCGGCCGTGCCTTGTTTTTTAATTTCGCCGCCCTTGGCCTGGGTTTCCTGGTGCTCACCACGAGCGAGGTGCCAGCACTTATCAAGTTTGGTTTGTTAGTCGCTGTCGCTGTATCAACGAGTTTCCTTTCTGGCATAACGATTTTGCCAGCACTTTGTAAGCTTCTGAAGCCGACATTCCTGTTCCCGGAAAACCAGTCTGGACACGTAGACAATAAAGTGGCGTCCCTGGCCAGTGCCGGTTCAGCGATAAGCATGGTGTTATTGGTTGTGGTCTTATTTGTCAGTTTCGCTGAAGCAGGTGAAGCCACAGATGTGCCCACTGGGGATGCGCTGATTGCCCAGCTCAACGCCCGCGACGACGGCGAGCAAGTGACACGCAGGCTCAAGATGGAGCTTATTGACCGACGCGGTATTTCTCGGGTGCGGGAAACCCTGGGCTATCGCCGCTATTACGGTGACGAGAAACGCACCGTGCTGTTTTACCAGTCACCCACTAACGTTAAAGGCACTGGTTTTCTGACTTACGACTACCCGTCGGCAGAAACCGACGACGATCAATGGCTCTACCTGCCAGCCTTAAGAAAGGTGCGGCGCATCTCAGCCTCGGACCGGGGTGACTACTTTCTCGGCACCGATTTCACCTATGAGGACATCAAAAAGGAAACCCGGATTGCCATCGAAGATTACACCTTTACGACACTTTCCAGTGGCGAAGTAGACGGCCATTTTACTTATCTGGTGGAGGGCATTCCGGTCGATAACGAAACCGCCAAAGAGCTTGGCTATGGTCGGGTGCAGTGGCATATCGACCCGGCAATCGGAATGAGCCGCAAGACTGAGATGTGGGACGTTAACGGCAATCAACTAAAAACCCTGCGCAATGAGGTGATTGAGAATATCCAGGGCATCTGGACAGCGTTGAAACTCACTGCGGTCAATCATAAGACCAAACACGCGACGATTTTCACCTTCTCTGATGTGGATTATCACGCGCCCTTTGATGACGCTATTTTTGAACAGCGCACACTCCGGCGCGGTCGCTAGGCATCGTTAGGCTGCGCGGGGGATACCGACATGTGGAAATTTGCAGCGACATTTTTGCTGGCCAGTGTGTTTGGCATCCTGCCGACAATGGCCCAGGGCGCTGGCGGCTTCGGTGACAAACTTGAAATCTCCGGCGTATTAGAAAGCAACTTATCGATGAGCGTTAATGGTGATGAGTCACAGAAAAAAGAATTTGTTTTAACGCCAGAGCTCAATGTTGATCTGACGCCTTCCCTACACCTTACCGCTGTTGGCCGACTACGAGGTGATCTGGACGATGACCTGGCCCCAGGAAAACCGAGGCAGCGCAATCGTTCAGCCTATTCGAAGCAGTGGTTTGCGGGTAAGCACTTTGACGCAGAGCTGCGTGAGGCCTATATCGACACCGATATTGGCGATACTTTCCTGCGTATTGGCAAGCAGCAAGTTGTCTGGGGTCAGGCTGACGGGCTCAAGGTGCTGGATGTGCTTAACCCCCAGTCTTTTCGAGAATTTATTCTGGACGACTTTGAGGACAGTCGTATTCCGCTCTGGACGGTCAACGGAGAAATACGCCTTGGCGCTGCTTTTTTACAGTTGTTATGGATTCCAGATCAGACCTATGACGACATACCGGAGCCTGGCTCGGCCTTCGCTTTTACATCACCGGGGCTTGTCCCCGTGCTACCCCCGGGCGTTCCAGCGACTATTTTTCCTGTGGAGCGTCCCAGCCGGCTGGTCAGGGATTCCGACATAGGCGCAAAGTTATCGATGTTTGTCGACGGCTGGGATCTTACGCTTAACTACGCCTACCATTATTTTGATCGCCCGGTTATTCGACGTGAAGTGTCGAGCGCTGGCATAACCGTCCGCCAGGATTACCAGCGTACTCACCTTTTCGGTGGAACGTTTTCCAACGTGTTTAATGATTTTACTCTGCGCGGGGAAGTCGGTTTTTCTAGCCATCGCTACTTTCTGAGCAAGGACACCGACCATACTGATGACAGAGATGGCCTGATTCAGTCTGGGGAGCTTTCCTATGTTCTGGGTCTTGATTATCAAGGCTGGCGAGACTGGTTTATCAGCGCACAGATATTTCAGTCCTTTGTGACTAATCCTGGGTCTGGACTGGTGCGCGACACCGTCGATACCACCTCGACGCTACTCCTGCGCCGGGATTTTATGAATGAGGCTGTCCAGGCCGAAATGCTACTTATACAGAGTCTGAATCAGGGCGATGGCCTGGTTCAAACATCACTTGAATATGAATGGCGTACCGATATCCGTTTGCGCATGGGCGCGGATATTTTCTATGGCAAATCATCGGGACTTTTCGGTCAGTTCGATGAGCGAGATCGGTTATCGCTGGGTATTGAGATTGGTTTTTAAGTAGTGCTTATTTTTTCAAGTGACTGTCGATGCCAATTGCCGGGCTTAACTGTTGGGCTTAATTGCTGGGCTTAATTATCGGACTTAGTTATTGGGTTCAATTATCAGGAGTAACTGACAGCGTAGTAACGGTGTGTGAAATATAACTTAATTATATCGGGAGAAGACAATGTCTAGACAAAACGAAACTGCCATTATTGAGCAAGACGTTTCTGCTTGGCGGAAGTTGAAAGCAGGGCTTAAGGCAATTGCGCTGGCCGTCGATTATGATCCCCAGGCAGCAAGGTTTGCAGCGCTTTCCTCAGCAATGATCGACCTGGAGAAGGAACTTGCGCAACTCCATAAGAGAGTGGATGAGCTGGAACAGAGTGATTGATAGGCCGAGTGGTCGAGAGTTCGGCGCTTGGTGATAAAAACCTACTTCAGGCTGTTTCCATCCCCAGTTTTTTTATCCGCGATGCCAGAGTGGTGGGTTTGATGCCTAATAGTTGGGCGGCACCCTTATTGCCCGATATTTTTCCCTTGCAGGCAGCCAGGGCTCGCCGGATATTTTCACGATCACGGGCTAGTCGCTCGTCCTCACTGTAAGGCAGTTGTTCGGAGAAATCTCCTGCCACCCTATTTTCATGGGTATTCTGGCCTGGCGTCGGGGAGGTGACTTGCTTATCCGGCATTTTGTCGGAAGTGCTGCTAGGAGCATTGGGCGAATTAGTGCCCAGATCATTGTTAGATGCGTTGGTGGGTAGATCAAATTTCAATTTATTGTTCTGACAAATAATAATCGCTCGTTCAATCACGTTCTGCAGTTCACGAATGTTGCCGGGCCAGGGGTAAGTTTGCAGCTGCTTCACATTAGCCAGGCTCAGTTTTGGCGATGGCCGATTAAGTTTGTGGCTGATCAAGGTAATAAAGTGTTGCGCCAGTAGCGGGATATCGTCAGCGCGCTTGCGTAGGGGGACGGCCTCAATGGGGAAAACATTGAGGCGAAAATACAGGTCTTCGCGAAAGCGTTGCTCCTCGATCTCTGCTTTTAAGTCTCGATTAGTCGCGGCAATAATGCGTACATCAACGTTACGGGTCTTTGATTCCCCGACCCGCTCAAGCTGACCTTCCTGCAAGACTCTGAGTAGTTTGCTTTGTAAATCCAGGGGGATTTCACCGACTTCATCGAGAAAGATCGTGCCGCCGTCAGCAAGTTCAAAGCGCCCGACGCGATCTCTAATGGCACCGGTAAAAGCACCTTTCTGGTGACCAAAAAATTCGCTTTCAAATAATTCGTGGGGAATAGCGGCGCAATTAACTTTGATCAATGGCCGCTCATTGCGATCACTGCGCTCATGAATCGCCCGGGCGATGAGCTCTTTGCCGGTGCCGGATTCGCCAGTGATCATGACGTTTGCATAGGTGGGTGCGACGAGTTCAACCTGGCTGAGCACCTGGGTAATAGCGCAGCTTTGTCCGACGATTTCTTCAAAATTATGTTTAGAGCTGAATTCTTCCTGGAGATACGTATTTTCCTCTTCGAGGCGTTCCTTCATTCGTGCTAATTCTAAATGGGCTGCCTGCAAGGCTTCTTCATTGCGTTTACGTTCGCTGATATCTCTGAATACCACTACTGCGCCACTCAGTTTTCCTGAGTTGTAAATCGGCGTGCTGGTGTATTCAACGGGAATGCAGGTGCCGTCTGCTTTCCAGAATATTTCATCGTCGCCACGATGCACCAGGCCGTCTTTGAAGGCGGCATAGATGGGGCATTGTTCTTTGGGGTAGGGCGAGCCGTTCGGGCGACTGTGATGATGTAAAGCGTGGACGTTATGGCCTATGACCTCCTCTTCCTTCCAGCCGAGGATCTCTGAGGATGCGCGGTTAGCGAAGGTGCCTTTGCCGCTGCAGTCGATGCCGTAAATGCCATCACCTGCCGCTTGAAGGATAAGTTCCAGTTCCTGGCGTACCAGCTCAGAGCTGTGGGAATCGGTGCCGCCTGGTTTTGTGGGAGGGGATTCCGGCAAGGACTTGTCGGTGTTGCTCATGAAGATTTCCTTGTTACAAAGGTCGGCGCTAGGGCACGAATTTTCGCTAATAGTTCCTGAAAACTCGTGATTTATCGAGCGCTATTTTTCGTGAATTTTATAAGTAGCTGTTTTTTATAGAGAATAAAACTGGCACGCATCCTGCGATACAGATTGCATGGCAGTACTGATATTCCCAGGCGCTGTCACCACTACTTATCGTTAGTACAAGCACCACCACTATTGCAAAGGAGCACGATCATGATTGATTTGTATTTTTGGACTACCCCGAATGGCTACAAACCATTGTTGTTTCTTGAGGAAGCTCAACTGCCTTATCGCCTGATACCGGTCAATACCCATCGGGGTGATCAATTCCGGGACATGTTTTCCAGAATTTCACCGAACCAGCGTATTCCGGTTATCGTTGATAACGACCCCTCCGGCGGGCCCTGGGCGGCTTACCTGAATAAAGAGGAAGCGCCAATTTCGCTCTTTGAGTCAGGTGCTATTCTGCATTACCTGGCCGAAAAAACTGGCCGCTTTTTCCCGGCTGATAACGCCGGTCGCGCTGAGGTGATGCAGTGGTTGTTCTGGCAAATGGGCGGTCTGGGACCCATGCTGGGTCAGAATTTCCATTTCGCAGAGTCTCCCGCAGAAAAAATCCCCTATGCCATAGACCGCTATGTCAACGAGTCACGGCGTCTGTTTGGCGTCTTAAATGAACGTTTGGCCAATCGGCAGTATATCGCCACAGATTACTCCATTGCCGATATGGCCTGTTATCCCTGGATTATGAAGCATCCACATTTATCCGTGGATATTGAAGATTACCCTCATGTGCAAGCCTGGCAGGCTCGTGTTGAAGCCAGACCGGCAACTCAACGGGCTTATGCCGCAGGCGCAAAAATTAATGATCCATCGAAACCGGCTCGCGCTATCGATACCGGGAACCAGATTGCTCTGCCTTCAGCCCAGGGTCTTGAAAGCGTAAACCCTCACCAGCGCGCTGTGGCTTAAAAAAAGAATCTAAAGATCAGGGTTTGCAGGTGAAGCAAATCAATTTGATATTTAGGAGGCAGTTATGAAACTTAACCCCGACCTGGGCAAACGTGCAGTGATGTATTCAGCATCCCTGAACTGGGTGGACACTCCCGTCCTTGGGGTGCAACGACGGATGCTTGAACGCGATGGTGGCGAGATGGCTAATCGAGCGACTTCTGTTGTGCGTTACGCGCCTGGCGCGCAGTTCTCGGAACACAGTCATGATCTTGGTGAAGAGTTTATCGTCCTCGACGGCGTGTTTTCCGATGAGTCTGGTGATTACCCCCAGGGTGCCTACGTGCGTAATCCACCGGGTTCACGGCATCGTCCCTTTACCCTGGAGGGCTGTGTGATTTTTGTCAAATTACGGCAATTTTCTGCTGATGACAGTAATGCCGTGCACGTGGATACCAAGACCGCTGCCTGGTTGCCAACGGCCATCGAAGGCCAGTGGGTGAAGCCTTTATACAGGCGCGACGGTGGTGATCCCGAATACGTGTCTTTGGTGAAATGGTCACCTGATGCCCAAATTGAACACCATGACCATCCCGGCGGTGAAGAAATATTTGTTCTGGAAGGCAGCTTTGGAGATGAGCTGGGGCGTTATCCGAAAGGCACCTGGCTAAGGAAGCCGCCAGGCTCTGCATCATCGGCCTATACCTGCGAGGGTTGCATCCTCTATGTGAAAACCGGTCACCTACAAGCTCAGTCTATTGGCGAGGAAGGGACTTGATAATGACCGAGGCTTTGGGCATAGCAGTGCAGGACAGTTAAGTGAATAAATAGGCTGGTGTTTTTAAAGCTAAGCGTAATTCTAGGCAGTTAATTCGGTTCTACATATTTTTGGTTATGACATTGTGGTTCTAGACATTTTGTAAAGTTGTTAATCAGAGATTACTAAATTACCAGGAGAATATTATGACGACACAAACTAGCACTACGGCTACAACAGCAACTTCGCAATCCGCCCAGGCCTTTACCCAGGGCGCTCATCACGTCGGCCTTACTGTGCCCAACCTGGCCCAGGCGCGAGACTTTTTTATTGATGTTCTCGGCTACCAGCAAGTGGGCGGAAAACCCGAATATCCAGCGGTGTTTGTTTCCGATGGCTCGATAATGATTACCCTTTGGCAAGCCGAGAATCCCGAAGCGGTGACCAGTTTTGATCGGCGTAACAATATTGGTCTGCATCACCTGGCGCTTGGGGTGAGCGATGTTGAGCGCCTTCATGAACTTAATCACCGCCTGAGTGACGAAGAATCAGTTACTGTTGAGTTCGCGCCAGAGCCTTTGGGTGGTGGGCCAACGCAACACATGATGTGCGCCATTCCAGGCGGAATTCGTGTCGAGTTTATAGCCAAAGGGTGACCTTTATCTGAGGCGGCCGAGAGGCTCCGGTGAATTATTTGTTGTCACTTAGGTTGCCTGTTTTTAAGCAACGAAGAGATGTGTAACGATAAATGTACAAAGAACAAAGATGCAGGGCACAAGCTCTCCATTTTCATCACAGGGAAAAAATATGGACGTGGAAATCGAGGCATCTCCGTTTCATGAAGGGGAGCAGGCGCTGCAATCCCAGTATGGTGTTCGAGACAAACTCGAACAAATGGGCCAGAGTTTTATTCGAGATCATATGCCCGACCAACATCGGGAGTTCTATGAGCAACTGTCCTATGCTTTTGTCGGTTCGATAGATGCATTAGGCCGTCCCTGGGCCTCCGTGTTGTTAGGGCAGCCTGGGTTTATGCAGTCGCCGGATGAATTCAGCCTGACGGTGAATGCTTCTAGAGTGGCTGGAGACCCCCTGTCTCTTATACACATCTGACGCTGCCGACGATCTTACGCGTGT
>JAHRWI010000189.1 GCA_019090225.1 Porticoccaceae bacterium | reverse complement strand
GATTTCGCCTTTGCTGGGCAGGTGTTGGATATAGCGTTGAAAGTACCATTGATTACGCTCGCGGGCGGTAGGTTTTTCAAGGGCGACAACCTTGGCACCACGAGGGTTGAGGTGCTCTGTGAAGCGCTTGATCGTACCGCCTTTACCCGCCGCATCGCGGCCCTCAAAAATGATAACAACTCGCTTGTTAGCGTCTTTGACCCAACCCTGCATTTTTAACAGCTCGATCTGTAACTCATGCTTGTGCTGTTCATATTCGAGCACATCCATTTTCGTGCTGTAGGGGTAGGCACCATCCGCGTTCCATTTGATTCTGCCATTCTTGGCATTGAGATCGAAGACGATGGCTTGCTTCTTTTTTTTGGATAACACCTGGTTTGCTGCCTGGTTTGTTAATTGTTGATCGGACATAATTTCCCTTTTTCTTAATAATAAAAAAGCCCCCGACACCGTTTGAAAAAGGTGTAGTGAACGCGGTAACACACTGTGATGGGAGGCTAATGGACTAAAGTTTTAGCCAGCTAGAAAGTACCCTATTTAGAGTTAAATGCATTGATCTGCATCAAGCTAAGGGATGTTTGACAAGCCATCGCGGTCATCGAGATTAATAGGAGGCTGTCTGCACAGAGTTGGTCTGGACGGAAGTAGCCTGGAATGAGACAGCCTGGAAAGAGATCGTTAGCTGTGAATGCTCTCCAGCCTCGGCAAAATATGGTCTATCAAGTGTCGAGTCTGCTGGAGCACTTCGGCGTCGCTGTTACCCAGCGGTCGCAAAATAAATTTGGGTATGCCCTGATCCACGTACTGGCTGATCTGGTCGAGTAATTCGTCGGCCCCGACCGCGAGGAGGTGATCAAGTTTTGAATCCGGTGCCAGCTTCCCGAATCTGGCTAATTCTCGCTGACAGACATTATCGTCACGGGAACCAAAGTAATAGAAAAACCCCGTTCCGTAGTGGTCGTCATCAATTTTGCGACCGGTTTCCTTTAAGGCTTCGACAATGGCTTTTTTTGCGATGCCAGCGCGTTTAGGTGATTCCAGACCCGCCTGCCAGCCGGTACCAATTTTTGCCGTACGGGCAACGGCCGCGTCGCTACTGCCGCCGACCCAGAGGGGTAGGGTGTGTTGAACGGGCAGGGGCAAAATTACTGCATCTTTGTACTGATAGTGTTGACCATCGAAACTCACTGATTCGCCTTGCCAGAGTCGCGCAATGATCTCCAGGGCTTCATCGGTGCGTTTGCCGCGACCTTTGGTATCGCGACCAGTAGCTTTCCATTCCGGCGCTCGCGCGGTGCCGATGCCAAAGGCGGGTAATAAACGACCTTTGCTGAGGAAATCTATGGTCGCACACTGCTTGGCTAGCACCAGCGGATCACGCAAAGCGGCGGAGGCCACGTTCATGCCAAATTTAATGCGTTTGGTGGCACCGGCAATGGCGGCAAGAGCGCTCATGCATTCAAGGAATGGCTCGTCTGAGACCAGGCGGTCGGTTTGCCATAGTGAGTCGATGCCGCCTTCTTCGCAGACTTGCACCCATTGCCAAAAATTGTCTACGTCCTGAAAGGGAAAGCGGGCCAAGCCCAGCCCCACACCAATAGCCATTATTTACCCCTTACTTTATTAGTCGTTCTATATCAGTCGTTCTATCAGAGCGCAAAATGCTGACCTGAAAACGCGTCAAAGGTGGCAGCAATATCGTCATCGCTAGCACCTGCCAGCGGCGAAATGATTTGCGTATCAATACCGCTGGCGATATCAGCACGCAGCCTTTCACGGCATTCTTCGGCGCTGCCAATTACGGCAATTTCATCGACCATGGCATCGCTCAATGCGCCACCGGTCTTAACCCGATCACGGGCCGCCCAGCCCTCGGTAATGGTTTGTGCGGCCTCGCTAAAGCCCGCCCAGGCGAGAAAGGCATTGTAAACCGGCGTCGCATAATAGGGCGCGAATGCGGCCCTGAATAAATCCCGCGCCGAGGCTTTATCATCGGTGACCAGCACCATGGCACGGTTAACTATTTCTACATCGCCCCAGTCTTTACCTGCGGCCTGGGCACCGAGTTTTGCATGCTCAATCATTTTTGGCAGAGCACGTTGTGGCCATAGATTAAAAATCACCCCGTCGCCTACCTCAGCGGCCATCTCGATCATTTTTGAGCGCAGGGCAGCGATATAAATCGGTGGTGGATTATCAATGGCTGCCTGGCTGTAACCGTGACTGCGGAGACCGTCGAGATCAAAATTGGTTTTTTCACCCTTCAATATTGAGCGAACCATCAGGGCGGTGTTCTTGACCCGAGTCAGGGGCTTGCCGAATTCGAGGCCATGCCAATTCTCCATCATGGTTTGGCTGGAAGAGCCCAGACCCATGACGAAACGTCCCGGTAGCAACTGCCCCAAAGTGTTCGCGGTAGCAGCGAGGACTGCAGGGGTTCGGGTAAATACCGGTGTCACCGCGACGCCAATGCGAACGGTGTTGGTATAGCTGGCCAGCGCTGCGGCGGTGGTCAGTGCATCCGGGGCGCCGGCATCGGCGAACCAGGCATCGGTATAACCCTCGGCCTCAGCCCATTTGACCCGCGCTATGGTATCGCTGACCTCTGGACCAGCGGGGAGGGTTACCGCGATTCGGGGTGTTCGAGCTGTTGTTTGATTCATGGCGTTGTCCTGGGGACTAGCTTTTAGATTATTTTAAGCAGATTGTTTCTCACTGCTTATTTCAAACGGTCAGTTTTAAATTAAGCAGTCTCATTTTCAAGTTAAACAGTCTTACATTTTGCGGCCTTGGGGTTCAAGGGTTATGCTAGCGCGCAAATAGTCTTTAGGAAGAAATGATGAGTGATAGTGCTACCGATTTGACAGCCATTCGAGCCGGACATGAGTTTGACCAAAGTGCCCTGCTAAAATTTATGGAAGCCAATGTTGAAGGCTTTAAAGGGCCTTTAAAAATCATGCAGTTTGACGGGGGCCAGAGTAACCCCACTTTCAAGCTGGAAGCCGCCTCGGGTTTCTACATCCTGCGTAAGCAACCGCCCGGAGAATTACTGCCCTCCGCCCATCAGGTCGATAGGGAGTACCGCATTATGAAGGCGCTCTGGGATACCGATGTGCCGGTGCCGAAAATGTATGCCCTGTGCGAGGACCTCAATGTCATCGGGGTTAAGTTTTATGTCATGGCGCTGGTTGAGGGCCGTATTTACAACGAAATACTTTTACCTGGCTGTAGTTCGGAAGATCGTCGAGAGATGTATCTCGATATGATGCGGGTGATGGCGGCCATGCACGCCGTCGACTACCTGGCAGTGGGTCTCGAAACCTATGGTCGTCCCGGAAATTATTACGAGCGCCAGATTTCTCGCTGGAGCAAGCAGTACCAGACCACCAAAACCAAACAACTCGACAGTATGGATAATCTGATTGAGTGGGTGCCCAAACACCTGCCAGACTCCAGCGATGTCAGCATTGCCCACGGTGACTTCCGTATGGCGAATATGGTTTATCACCCCACCGAGCCCCGCATTGTCGCGGTGCTGGACTGGGAGCTTTCGACCATCGGTCATCCGCTGGCTGATCTGGGTTATAGCTGTATGGAATTCGATGCAGACTTTTACGGTGAGGTGAGATTGCGTTCACCCGAGCGGGCCAGTCTTGGCATTCCATCCCAGGAAGAAATGGTCGCCGAATATTGCAAAGCCTCGGGGCGTGACAAGATCGATAACTGGAAATTCTACGTGGTGTACAACCTGTTCCGCTCTGCCGCCATCGTTCAGGGTGTCTACAAGCGTGGGTTGGACGGCAATGCCAGCTCAGAATCAGCTCTGACTTACGGTGATGAATGTCGAAACCGGGCTGATCGAGCCTGGGAACTAGCCCAGGAACTGGATGCAGGGTGAAGCAAAAAACAGCGTAAACGACGGCTTGCCTGTGTCCGTCCAAGTGTAATGATTGATAGCTTGCCCTGGAATAAAGATCATGTCATTCGAGCGACAGGCAAGCGACAACGTTTTGATCTTATTGTGATTGGTCTTATGGTAGTTGATCTCATGACAGTTGAGTTAATGACTTTACATTAACTTTTAGAGTACGATTACGCCTGTTCAGTCAAACACAAATAGCCACAAATATTAAATCTCGATGCCCTGTTGTTTAGCAATGAGTTATTTAGCAATCACTTGTTTAACACCAAGTTGCTTAATAGCAATGGCAAGCCAAGTTAAAGAATGACCCTGGAGGTCTCCCAATGAACACCGCAAAGAAAATATTATTACTCGTCGTACCTTTTGTCGCTGTCTTGGCTGCCATTGCCTCAGATCGAGCTGAAGCTTCAAAGTATGAACCTGCGCGTAATGCACAGGGCCATCCAGATCTTCAGGGTATCTGGGATTTTCGTACCCTGACGCCACTTGAGCGGCCAAGAGATTTAGGCGATAAACAAAAATTCACCGAGGAAGAGGAAAAGGCCTACCGCAACAAGGTGGTACAGGGTAACGATACCGATAATAAAAAGGATCTCGATCTTCCGGCCGAGTACGACGTTGAGGTTCCTTATAACAATTTTTGGTTAGATTACGGTACAACGATGGACGATGACCGCAGGACGTCGCTGATAGTCGATCCAGCCAATGGCCGTTTGCCTGAGCTCACGCCAGCAGCCATGGCCGGGCGACAAAACTACCTTTCACGGGAACTGCCGGTACGAGAATTCTTTTCTATTGGTCTCGCTACCTTTCGACCCGAAGGCCCAGAATCACTGGGACTCTCCGAAAGATGCATGGTTGGTTTTAATGCTGGCCCGCCACTAATACCCAGCGCCTACAACAATAACCTTCGTATAGTACAGGCAGCTGATCATGTCGTGTTGTTTACTGAGATGGTCCACGATGCACGGGTAGTGCCTATGGATGGCAGCGCGCACCTGCCGACAGATATGAACAAATGGACGGGCGATTCACGAGGTCATTGGGACGGTGATACTTTGGTGGTTGAGACCAGAAATTTCACCGACAAAACGCCTTCATTCCAGTTGCCTATTTCGGTAGATGATCCCGGTCAAATCGGAGCTGTAGGTTCGGGCAAAGGCCTGCACTTGATTGAGAAGTTTACTCGAACCAGTGATTCCGTATTAATGTACGAATACACCGTTAATGACCCAGCTACATTTACCAAAGCTTTTACCGTTGCTATTCCTCTGCGTGCTACCGAAGATCAAATCTTCGAATATGCCTGTCATGAGGGTAATCACGCCATGATTGGTATGCTCGGCGGAGCGCGACAGTTAGAAAGAGAGGCAGCCGCTGCGGCTAACTAAGCGGACGCTAGCTCAGGAGTAATATTACTCCTGTAAAAAAGGCCTGATAAAATTTTTTATCAGGCCTTTTTTATCACTCTCTGAATAGCTTCACGGCTTAATAAAGCGATAAACAAAGCGATCCGTTTTCCTGCGGATCGCCTCATCAAATACGCCAAGGGTTCGCGTATCTTCCGGGTTACGCAGGGTCTCAGAAGCACCATCAAAAACAAAACCCGCACTTTCGATGTCCTGTTTTGCAAACACCTCGTCGATTCGGTGTAGCGCCTGGGCAGCGCTCTTACCGCTACCTGGTTGCGCCGAGTGATCAATAACCGCAAGAATCCCGCCAGGTTTTAAGCTGTCTCGAATTTGTTTAAAGAACTGGTCTCTATCCACTTTTGGCCAGTAGTCGGCGATGTAATAGATGTCGTGGTAGCTCAGTACCATCAGGATCATATCCAACGAAGCCTGCTCAAGCCCAAGGTTATCCATCTCGGAAGTTAATCGGCTGACATTCGCTAAGCGATTGTCCTTAAAGCGTATTGCGGTTTCCTCACCTGCGGAACTCTCATAAACGTCATTGGTGTGTGCAATAACCTGCCCCGCAGGCCCGACAGCATAGGACAACAATTCGGAGTAATAACCACCACCAGAAAACAAATCCAGTACCCTGGTGCCCGGTTGAACCGCAAAAAACTCAAGAACCGCTGCCGGTTTGCTGGTTTTATCACGCTCGCGATCAGCGTCGCTTCGGGCGGGGTTGTCCACAGCATCCGTATAGGTGTTTGCCAGAGTGGGTGTATTGATGGCCAGGCCAATTATGATAAGACTGAGAATCTTGAATACTTTTAACATGGGCTGTCTCCAGGGGGCTGTGTATTTTTATTGGTACAACTAGCATAAAGCATATAAACAGTAGGGCATTAGCATTATTAAAATACCGTCTGGTTTATACCGATGCTTAGATTCTTGCTCATAAGCATTATTTTGGCTGCAACCATGCTGGGCTATGGCTGGTGGCACGCCCTATCGGCTAACTATTGAGATCAATGAAAAGGACTGTGTTTAAAAGAGCAGTGTTTAATAAATGTTGTAGATAGCCGCGATTTTAAATTAGCAGCTATACCGCTAGCTCGGAAGTTTCTGGTTTAGGGATTTTAATCAACAATACCAACAGCGTTGCCAGCAGCAGAAAGCCTGAGAAGCCGTAAAACACCTCTTTATAACCACCGAAAATATCACCGCAGTAGCCCGCTATCACGACGCCGATACCGCCAAACACCGTACTCAGAAGAATGCGGTAAGAGAGCAGGGTCGGGGTGTTTTCCGGGCCGTAATAATTTGCCAGCATGGCGGTAGAGCCGACCAGGCCCAGACCAAAGCCCAGGCCAAAAAATATTACTGAGGCATATAAAAGGATGGGATTATGGGCATTGGTGAGTATTAGCATGCCGATAAACTCTGATGCCATGCCAAAGAAAAACAGTGTGCGGGGTTCGATAGTGAAGTCGCCAAGCAGGCCAGAAAGAAAGCGTCCGCTGGTGGTAAACAGGCCCTGAACACCCAGGGCTGAGGCAGCAATAATGGCGGTCATACCCATATCTTTGACGTGCAGAACCAACTGGCTGCTGACCATCATGTGGCCGGTGACAGCGAGCGCACCTGAAAATAGAATGATCCAGTAGGTGGAATCCATGAAGGCTTGTCGTACTGTCCAGTCCCGGTTAGTTTTGTAGACTCCAGCCTTTGCAGCAGCTTTTGGTTGATCATTTACGGAGTCCTCCGTGTTTACGCCATCGAGTTGCTGACCCACATCTTCGGGCTTATTGCGGATGAGTAGCCAGCTCAGCAAGGACGAAAATAACGAGACTAGACCGACAAAAAGCCACACCGGTCGCCAGTCATTAAACCAATGAATCAACCAGGTAAAGGTGGGCGCGCCGACCACGCCACCGAGGCCGCCAGCGGCCATAAAAATACCCAGTGCCATTGACCGACGCTGATGAAACCAAAGTGTTACTAATTGAGTGCCGGGTAACACCGCTTGCATAGTCATGCCGCAACCCAGAACGGCCGTGGCCAGGTAATACACGGGCAGGGAGTGATTAAAATACACGATGCTCGCCCCGGCGGTGGTGACAAAACCCCCGAGAATTATGGTCAGGCGCGGGTTAATTTTTTTCATCATGATGGTGACCAGCGGGCCAGCAACACCGATGACCACCGACAAAATGGCAAAGCCGGTGGTGGCCTGGGCGCGAGTCCAGCCCAGGTCGTCAATCATCGCAGGCATCATGACGCTAAGGCCGTAAAACACGGCGCCAACAGAGGCCATATAAATAAAACCGATGGTGCTTAGTAATATCCAGCCGTAATACATGTGGGTTCCGGTGTTGGGTTTGCCAGTTCAGGTAGCCAGCTTAAGTTCTAGCCGCAAAGCAACTGGCAAATAAGGGGCTTACTGTTTGGTCTGGGCAGCTAGCGTGATTGCTTTGACGAAAAGATGGGCAGGGGATTTTAGACCAGGCCGTAGATTTTAGCTCGCGTTTAACTTGTCGTTAACTTGCTGAAGATCAGTCGGCTCGCAATTTCGTCGCTTAAAAAATCTCCGCGAGGAAGTTCTCCAATGCCTGCCACGAACGCCTGTCTGCCACCGCATTATATTTAATACCCATCTTCGGCATATCGGCATCGGGATTGGTAAAGCCATGCATGGTTCCGCCATAGGTGTGCAGCTGCCAGTCGACTCCGGCATCGGTCAGCTCTTTTTGCAGGGTTACGACTTTGTCATTGGGTGTCATCGGGTCGTCGTGACCATCCAGGCAGAGCACCCTGGCTTTTATCTGGGGGTCGATAATGTTATCCGGCGCATCGAACAAACCATGGAAGCTGATAGCGCCTTTTACATCCGCACCAGTGCGGGCCAGATCAAGCGCGCACAAACCACCCAGGCAGTAACCCATCACCGCCATATTGCTTGCATCGACCTCTGTTTGTGCCTGAGCTATCGTAAGGGCGACGGCCATACGATTTTGCAGAACAGCGCGATCATCCATCAAGGGCTGCATCATCTTGCCGTTTTCTTCCGGTGTGGTACCTAACTTGCCCTTGCCATACATATCGAGGGCAAAGCCCACGTAACCCAACTCGGCTAACTGATCAGCGCGCTTACATTCCAGCGCGCCGCGACCCCACCAGGTGTGGGCGATGATAATGCCTGGCCGTGGCTCGCTGATGCTGTCGTCATAGGCGAGATAAGCTTCTAATAAAGTGTCGCCGTCTTTATATTCGATAAGGCGGTGCTGGATAGTCATGGCGGATTTCCTTTAAGCGTGGCTTGAACAAAAACAAATAAGAATGCTGCAACTATGACAATGCTCGCTATAACAAGTCAACGTGTAGAGCCTTGACGTATCGCAAAGGCCTGCTCTGAACAAGACCTGGATAGATGGTATTCTTGCCGCCTTTTAATATGAGCTATAGGTAATAGAGGCAAACCATGGGTTTAGGGGAAACAGGCTTAGAAGAAAAAGGGCAACAAGGAACCGCAGCAGGGCAGGAAGAAAGGCCGGGTGTCGATGATCAATTACGGGCCGACCTCGCCAAATTTGTGGCGCTTAACTTTGGTGACTCAGCGCGGATGGAGAATGTCGAGCCTATGCTCGGTGGTCATGCAGGCCTCACCTACGGCTTTGATGTCTTCGACGAAGCGGGTAAACAACTGGGTGGCTACATCATCAAGCTAGCGCCCAAGGGTGTGCGCCGCGAGGGTAATACCGATGTCTACCGCACCGCACCCCTGTTAAACACCTTGTATGAAGCAGGCTTACCAGTACCCGCCGTGCCCTTTGCTTCCCCCGATGAAGACGAATTTGGTGTGCCCTATGTGGTCATGGAAAAACTCAAAGGTCGTGAGTTCTTTATCTGGGGGCCGGATGAGTCTTTCGACCTCAGTGATGACAAAGTCGCGCCCCTGTGGCGGGATATGGCCGAAGTCCTACCCCGAATCCATCAGGTCGACTGGCAGAGCAAATTACCCAACTGGGAAACCCCGCGCCCGCTGCTAGAAGAGATCACCCGTTGGCAGCCTATTTACGCCAAGGCGCTGGAGCCGGAATGGGTGGTGGCGGCTGATCGCGCTCGCGAGGCCCTGCTAAAAAGCATGCCCGATGAGAATCCCATTGGCATCGTTCACGGTGACTACCAGCCTGGTAATGGCCTGTTTCACGAGGGCAGACTTGCCGGTGTTATCGACTGGGAGTTGGTGCGTATCGGCTCGGTGCAACTGGATATCGGCTGGCTGATGTTCTGTGCCGACAAATCTTTCTGGACCGATAACATCATGCCTTGCGTGCCGGTCTCACCCGCCGAGCTAGCTGATATCTATCAGCGCGGTATGGGCAGACGCTTCGAAGATATCCTCTGGTACCAGGCCCTGGCCGCCTACCAGCTCGGTTCCATCGCCTGTTTGAACGTACGCCTGCATCGCAAAAAGCAGCGCATCGACCCCATGTGGGAAGAGTTCGCCCATACCGTCACACGGTTTTATGATCAGGCAGTTAAACTGATTTCTTAAGTGATTGAACTGGTTTTCTAGGTTATAAAAAACGTTTTATATCAAATAGATATAATTTTTAACTAAGGTAAATACTATGATAGATTTCCAGTTGCCAGCCGACCTGCTGGTGCTTAAAGAACGTACCGATGAATTTATTCGCAACATCGTTATGCCCTACGAAAATGACGCACGACAGGAATACCACGGGCCTACTGATGAGCTGCGCACTGAGCTGGTAGCCAAGGCGAGAGAGGCCGGTTTACTAGCCCCTCACGCGCCGAAACAATATGGCGGCCTGGGGCTGGATCATCGGGGTATGGCTGTGGTCTTTGAAGCGGCGGGTTACTCCACCCTCGGCCCGCTGGCGCTAAACATTCAGGCACCGGACGAAGGTAATACCAACCTGCTACATCAAGTCGCCACGCCGGAGCAAAAAGATCGCTGGCTAGTACCCATGGTGCAGGGTCATATCCGCTCTGTGTTCTCCATGACCGAACCCGATGGCGGGGCAGGCTCCGATCCCTCCTTGATGAAGACCACCGCCACACCCGATGGCGATGACTACATCGTCAAAGGTCGCAAATGGTTTATCACCGGCATGCCCGGTGCTGGTTATCACATCATCATGGCCAAAACTCTCGACTACGAAGGCAACGACGTCGGTGCGACCATGTTTATGTGCGACGCCGATACCCCCGGCATCGAGATGGTGCGCATGCTCGACACCATCGACAGCAACTCACCGGGCGGTCACTGCGAAGTCGACTACAACGTGCGTATTCCCGCCAGCCAGATTCTCGGCGAAGTCGGCAAAGGCTTTCGCTACGCCCAGGTACGCCTCGGCCCCGCACGGATGACCCACTGCATGCGCTGGCTTGGTGCTGCTCAGCGCGCCCACGATATCGCCACCGACTACGCCCGCACGCGTCAGGCTTTTGGCAAAGCCATTATCGAACACCAGGGCATCGGCTTTCAGCTCGCCGATAACAAGATCGACCTGCGAACGTCACGGCTCATGACCTGGCACGGCTGCTGGCTGCTCGACCAGGGTGATAAAGCCCAGACCGAAACCAGCATGTGCAAGGTGCATTGCTCCGAAGCCCTGGGCAGAGTGGTGGATCGATCTATGCAAGTGTTGGGCGCGAAGGGTATCTGTACGGATACCGTGATTGAGCGGATTTATCGGGATATTCGGGCCTTCAGGATTTATGACGGGCCGAGTGAGGTGCATCGCTGGGTGTTGGCGCGTAGTTGAATTTGGAGGAACTGGGAAGCCTATGAATAATCAGGTCACCCTAAAACGGACATTGTCTCTTCCCATGGTGGTTCTTTACGGACTCGGCACAACCATTGGCGCTGGCATTTACGCTTTGGTTGGTGAGATCGCCAATGTCGCCGGATATTACGCTCCCGTTTCATTCTTTATTGCTGCTCTACTGGCGGGATTTACGGCAATATCATTTGCCGAGCTGTGTGGTCGTTTTCCCCGTGCGGCTGGCGCTGCTTTGTACGTTAAGCAGGGCTTCTCATCAGAGCGGCTGTCCATTGTTGTCGGTCTTCTTGTGATTTCTGCCGGGCTGGTTTCAGCTGCTGCACTGGTTAATGGTTTAGTCGGGTATTTGCATCAATTCATCAGTGTCGATCGGATTATTGCTATCGCGATAGTGACCCTGTTGCTTGCTAGTATTGCCTCATGGGGCATCGCGGAATCAGTCACCATAGCGAGTATTATCACGGTGATTGAAATCGGCGGCTTAATGCTGGTCATTGCCGTTAGCGGTGAAAGTTTATCCTCTTTCCCAGACCGCTGGACTGAATTGCTCCCCCCTACTGATATCACCAACTGGGGAGGCATTTACCTTGGCGCGGTCCTCTCCTTTTATGCCTTTATTGGCTTTGAAGATATGGTTGATGTGGCTGAAGAAGTTAAAGACGTTAAACAAACTCTACCTCGCGCAATTCTACTTACACTCGGTATCACCACTGCTATTTATATGCTGTTAATGGTTACCGCCGTATTGTCGCTGACGCCAGGCGAGCTTGCCTCCAGTGAAGCGCCCCTTTCAAGTATCTACGAACATCATGTCGGTGAGAAAGCCATTATTATCAGCATCATCGGCATGCTCGCCATTATCAACGGCGCTTTAATTCAAATAATTATGGCTGCTCGGGTTCTGTACGGCATGAGCTCACGAGGTCAGCTTCCCGGCCTGTTTAGCAAGGTACACCACCGGACACGTACCCCTCTCATTGCAACGGTTGTGGCGTCATCACTGGTTCTTATACTCGCACTTTTAGGCCGCCTTGCTTCACTTGCTGAAGCGACCTCGATCATTATTTTGATACTTTTTTCAATCGTGAATCTTGCGCTATGGCGAATAAAGCGGCAGGAACCATTTCCGGTTGATGTCAGGGTATTTCCAGCCTGGATACCTGTTATTGGCTTCTTTGTCAGTTTTGCTTTTGTCGTAGGCGAACTACTTAGTCTAGTTAGAATATAACGTTTTATTACACCCAGGGATCAAACCCTCCTCCGTAGCACCGTTCAGCTGCACAGTTGAGCCGGATGATTAGTGAGATCTTATACTATATACCGCAGGCCGTAATTTCGGCCCCCGCTGCACGCAAACCCTCCGCGCGGGCATAGTTCAACCACTGTTTAGCGTTAGCTGCCGAGATCTGATATTCCTCAGCCTGTTCGAAAGCCTTTACTGCCTGGGCATAACAATGCAAATTCAACTGGGCGTTGCCGAAGATCAGTTGAAAACAGAGAGATCAGAAAAGTCAGGGTCAGGTCAAGAAAGGAGATCAGCGAGAGATCAGGGTCGAGAAAAGATCAGCAAAAACTGCAAAAACGGGGTTAGGTCTAGAATCGCCGCTAGTAGCTAAAAGGTTTCCACTAAAACGGGGTCTGCATTTGTTTAATTGGGCGACCTAACTTCCAGGAAACGTAATCTTCTGAAATTCAAGATAAGCGGTAGAGTCCTCGTTGATCAGTTCGGGCGTTAAAGACGAATGATTACTCATCCAGAGAGTGGCTGTCGGGTTTCAGACGTTCTCGCGCCGCCAGTTCAGTTCTGCGTTTGAGTAAGCTTCTGAGACAAGGTTTTGTATCAGGGTGATTCGGTGTATTACCCGAGATGATAAAGCCCTTCGTCTTTTAATACGGTACCGGCTGCCAACATTTCTTCGAGGTGCTGGGTGATGGTGTAGGTCTCACAGCTTTCCGCCCACAGCCCGTCGTACCAGGTGGGGTAAACGAAGCGATGGGCCACCAGGTCGTTCAGTGTTCTGGGCTTTTCACCGATCACTCCGAGGATGGCCGCTTCGCGTTGGCCTATTTTGTCAGCAAAGGCCTGTAACAAATCGAGAAAAGTCTCCCGCTCCGTGATGACGCCTTTGTGGTGGGAAGTCACCCAGGTTTTCGCTTCGATCTGTTTGAGGCGGTCGATAGAGCGGCGGAAGTCCTGCAGATTGGAACAGCCGTCGCCGTAGTAAGGGCCAAAGCTGGACAGGTCAATGTCGCCGATAAATAACACGCCTTCAGGTTCGACAAGCAGGGCACTGTGCCCGCCAGTATGGCCGGGGGTGTGCAAGGCGGTGATGGTGCTCTGGCCCACGTCCCAGCTTTGTTCCGAGCGATAGCTCTGGGCGTCGGGCCGGGGCTGAAAAAAGAATTCCTCAGTCACAAAAGGTATCATTTCCTCACTGGGTTCCGGTGGCATGCCGTAATGATTCAGCAAGCCTGCCATGCTGCGGATAGCATCCACGTCGGCTTCGTGGGCCAGGACCACAGATTCAGGAAGTAAGTGAATCCCCGCTGTGTGGTCTTCGTGCACGTGGCCGAGGATAACCATGTCGGTGCCTTCTAGTTCCGCCTTGAGATTGTTGGCCACTAGCGGGGTATCAAAGATGACCTTGGTGTCGCTGCCTTGTACTACCACCTGATTGCCGTCCGGGTATTTGCCATTCTTCGCGCCAGATAAACGGTAACCTGACCGAACGTTAGTGACGGTGTGTTCATGGCTTTTGATCTCTAGATTAATCGGGTTGTTCAAATAATATGAAAAGGGATGGTATCAGGCTCAGTTGATTACCTGTTAGGTCAAGATTTCGTTGGCTCAGCAGCGCCCTCTTTCAATTCACGGTGAAAGGTGCTGTTGAATTCCATGGTTTTGGCTTCGGCTACCAACGTATCGATATAGGCCTTAAAGTCGTCACTGAAGGCATGTTTACTCATTTGCCAAAATTGCTGTAAGCCGGGACTTTTTAGAAATTCAAGGTAAACACGTTCTGAAGATTCCAGGTAAATGGCATCGATAGAGCCATGTTGGGTGTGCAGATACTGTTGTTCAGCTATGAGCAGGAACGACCGGAACATGTAACTCACACGCATTCGATCATTATCCGGCAGGCCTTCGTAATCATATATTCCTGCCTGATAAATCTGCGAGTATTCCTGATCGAGTGCAATCAGTTCAAGAACGCGGCGGGATTCGGCAGATAGCTCACGGGTAGCCGAAAGCCTTGCTTCGCGGGTTTGTGAACGAATCTGAGTGGCGAGATAAAGTACCGATAAAATTACTGCGATTGCACCCAGGCCCTCTGCCAGAGCGCCAAATGCGTCCCAATTTATTGCCATTCTTGTTGTTTCCTAATCAACGCTACTAATAGAGGAGTTATCAGTGCCAGATTCGTTTAACGCGCTTTAAATAAGGGTCTATGGGTTAGAGCGCTTGATTTGCTTCATCTAGATTAATCCCATGACCACCATTTTTTTTAATTATCAATTTTTCTTATTTGGAGTTTCCCTCGCTATGCAAGTCTTGGCCCCCAGAAGTTTCCGCCCCGGGGGCCATACTCAAATTTTAAGTGCTCCGATACTAAACCAGGTGTTAACCCGGTAAGCCACCAGCCTGCTCTGCGCCTTCCAGTGCTTTGCTGTTTGCAGCCCAGTCATAGCCATCAATAATCCGCTTGCAGCGGGTTTCAATTAAATGCTTTAAGCCGGGATCGGTGAAGATATAAAACTGATCTTCCTGCATGGCTTCGAGCACCAGGTCACCAACGATATCAGGGTTAAGACCCTTGGCGAGCATTTCAGCCGTGCGGTCTTTTTCATTGGGTTTAACAGCACCACCATACTCGTCGGCTCGGTTGCGTCCAGAGTGGCCGATATTGGTGGCGACGATGCCAGGGCACAATACCGAGGCGCCGATATTATCTTTGCGGTGATCCGCTGCGAAGGTTTCCATCATGCCGACCACTGCAAATTTAGTGGCGTTGTATGGCCCTGCGCCGCGCAGACCAACCATGCCCGCCATTGATGCGGTGCTGATCACATGGCCACCTTCGCCGTGAGCTGCGATCAGCGGTACAAAGGCCTGGAGTCCGTAGACCACGCCCCACAGATTGACATCCATCACCCACTTCCAGTTGCGCATGCTGCAGGATTCGCTGTAACCACCCACGGCGACACCGGCATTGTTGCTGATGACATGGACCTTGCCGAAGACTTCAATGGTCTTATCAGCGGCAGCCTGTACGGATTCCATACTGGTGACATCGACCTGCACACAGGCGGCTTCGAGACCCTTGGCCTTGAGTTCGTCAACGGCTTTTTGTGCCGGTTCTAACTCAATATCGCCAATCATGACTTTCATACCGGCTGCTGCAAATGAACGGGCCATACCGAGGCCCATGCCGCTTGCTCCACCAGTGATAAATGCTACTTTTCCTGCTACGTCTTTCATATTACGTACACCGTCTGTTAATACAGACGCCTCGTAGTTGAAGTGATGCGGGACGTTAAGCGCCCCGCGTTTGGTTTTAAATCTGCTTGATTTAAATTCTAGCTCAGTTACCCAGCAGACCACTGGGCAAACCGCCGGCCTGCTTCTCATCCGCCAAAGCCTGACAATTATCGG
>JAHRWI010000188.1 GCA_019090225.1 Porticoccaceae bacterium | reverse complement strand
TGAACCGTTGGGGTGAGCTTAATAATCTTTAACTGCGGGTATAGCTATGCGAATCGTTGTTTTAATTCTTGCCCTGGGTATCACTATGTATCTAGTTATGCGTCAGGCGGAAGAGGTGACGCCAACCGAAGGCGAGGGTGCCGGTGTGATTTACGGAAAGGAGCTGGAAAAAGCCCGTGGCGTTGAGCAGCTTTTGCAGGAGGGGGCTGACAAGCGTCTTGAGGAAGCGGATAAATTAACAAGGTAGTGATTAATATGCAGCTGATCTGGGGACATGGATTTATTCGAGTGTTTTCGGGAATTAGCTGGGCTGTACCTGGGGTTTGCCTGTGGTTTATCTGGAGTTGATAAAGTGAATAACAATATAAATGTCTGGCTATTGGTGTGCTGCCAGGCTTTGACGATGTCGATTCCAGCTTTTCTGGTTTTTCTGGGCAGTATTATTGGCCAACAGTTGGCCCCTGATCCGGGTCTGGCGACACTGCCAGTGGGGGCCTTTATTTTAGGTTCTGCCTTAGCAACCCTGCCAGTGATTCTCGCTATGCGCCGTTGGGGCCGCAAGCGCATATTTATCGTCTGCGCGGGGATTTCGGCCGGTGGCGGATTATTGGCTATTTATAGTCTAATCCAGCAGAGCTTTGTGATATTTGTCAGTGCCGGTGTGATCCTGGGGCTGGGTTTGGCTGCGGGCCAGCAATATCGTTTCGCGGCAATGGAATGTGTTGCCCCAGAAGATATGCCCCGTGCTGCATCGAGAGTTTTATTGGGCGGCATTATCGCAGCCTTTTTGGGGCCGGAGATTGCAGTCCGTGGCGAGCACCTTTTTGAGGTCGCCTACGTCGGTTCGTTCATGCTGTTAATCGGCGTGACTCTGATGGCCATGGTGACTTTGCTTTTCTTTAAAGCCCCCACGGTTCAAGACAATGTTGTTGCTGGTGCCAGTCGTGGTTTATTCGAAATACTGGCCCAGCCGGTGATTTGGGTAGCCGTGCTCTCCGGGCTGGCAAGCTTTGCCGTGATGAGCATGGTGATGACGGCGACTCCCTTACATATGCATTTTGAAAACGGTCACAGCCTGGTGGCTACCAAGTGGGTGATCCAGAGTCATATTGTAGCCATGTTCCTGCCATCGTTTTTCGTGCCCTGGCTAATACGACGAATCGGAGAGGTGGGCCTAATTAGTCTCGGCGCTGGAGCCTTCCTTGTGGCGATGGTGGTGATATTTTCCCGCTATGAATTTATTAATTACTGGCTGTCTCTGGTGATGCTCGGTATCGGCTGGAACTTCCTGTTCGTCGGCGGCACAACCTTGTTGCCACTGGGTTACAGAGAAGCAGAAAAATTTAAAGTTCAGGCGTTTAATGACTTCACTATATTCGGGGTGCAGGCTTTTAGTGCATTGATGGCGGGGTGGTTGCTGGCACGGATTGGTTGGCAAAATATACTGCTGATTATGATTCCAGTGCTGGGCCTGTTGGCCGTGGCTATCTTTTACTGGCGATGGTCCAGTAGGTCAGCGCTAACAAACCCATAGCGATGGTTTGGATAAACTAAAAAGCCCTATCAATGTAGGGCTTTTTAGTTTGCCGAGAGCGTGTAACTGCTCAGCCAATCATGCTGTAACCGCCGCTGGCACTAAGTACCTGCCCGGTAATATATCCGGCGACTTTTTGTGATGATAAAAACACCACGGCATTAGCGACATCTTCAGGTTTACCGATACGCTTTAAAGGCAATGTTTTTGCGATGGCAGCAAACTGGTCTTCTGTGAACATGGCGTCTTTGACGGCCCACATGCTGTTTTCGCTGGTTTCATCGGTGCTGTCGGGGACGGTGACGCCTGGGCAGACACAGTTACAGCGAATATTATTGCGGCCGTTTTCTTTAGCGATGGTTTTCATAAAGCTATTGGTCGCGGCTTTTAAACCGCCGTAGACCGCTTCTCTTGGCTCACCCTGACGACTGGCATCTGAGCTGATCGAGACAATGGAGCCACCGCCATTTGGAGTCATATATTCGAGCGCAACTTTGGTGCAGTTGAGATTGCCGACGTAGTTGATCTTGATGAGTTTTTCCCAGAGGTCGGGTGTGGTCTGGGTGAAAAACATCAATTTATCCCAGCCGACATTGTTAACCAGACAGTTAACACCGCCGTAGGCATCGGCAGCTTGTTTAAACATGGCTTCAACATTGGCCAGGTCGGTAATATCTGTCTTTACTACTTGTACGCCAGCGGCACCGGCTTTTTTGGCCAGGGCAGCAACCCGCTCACCGGCCTCGGTATCGAGATCAGCAATGGTGATATTTGCGCCTTCTTCGGCAAATTTAAGAACGATAGCGCGACCGATATTGGATGCGCCGCCGGTGACGATGACGGATTTTTCTTTAAGATCTAAATCCATGGAAGTGACTCCTTAAGGGGGATCAGTTGATTGGGTATTGTGAATAGTTCACGTAGTTCTGCTTTACGTAGCACTTATTTTACGTAGCTCTGTTTTACGTAGCTCTACTTCACGTAGCTTTATTTTACGTACTTGTGAAATTCAGGTTTGCGTTTTTCGTTAAGGGCATTGACGCCTTCACGAGATTCGTCAGTGTCGTAATACAGTTTCAAAGCCTGCAGACCAAGGCTGCCGATACCACGAATATTTTCGGTAGAGGCGACAAAGGAGCGCTTGGCGATGGCGATGGCGGTGGGGCTGCGCTCAGCCAGCTCGGTACACCAGGCAGCGATTTCATCATCGAGTTTGTCATCGGGAACCACGGCATTGATTAAACCCATTTCGAGGGCTTCCGCGGCGCTGTAACGTCGGCACATATACCAGATTTCTCGGGCTTTCTTTTCGCCAACCACGTGGGCTAAATAGGCGGTGCCGAAACCTGGATCAACCGAACCCATCTTGGGGCCGACCTGACCGAAGACGGCGCTTTCACTCGCAATGGTCATATCGCAGAGTACCGCCAGCACGTTGCCGCCGCCGATGGCATAGCCCTGAACCCGCGCGATTACAGGTTTGGGTACATCGCGAATAATGGTGTGTAACTCTTCTACTGGCAGACCGATGGTGCCGCGACCATCGTAATTGCCATCGTGCGAGCTTTGGTCGCCACCGGTACAAAAGGCTTTATCACCAGCACCACCAAAGACGATAGCGGTAATATCTTTGTTCCAACCCGCTTTTTGAAAGGCTTTGATTAACTCTTCACAGGTGGTGCCGCGAAAGGCGTTATAGACCTCGGGCCGGTTAATAGTGATATAGGCGGTGGTGCCTTTGACTTCGTAAATAATGTCTTGAAAGTCCATATTACTGTATTCCTCTCATTGTCGTGTGATGGGGTTGTGCCATATGTTGTGTATGTGTCGTACTATCTGTTGTGCGACGTATCGCGGGTTGGGAAGGGCAAGCTTCTATCTTAAAGTGTATTTAGCGACGCGTTTATTTGAAGTTGGGCTGACGTTTTTCGAGGAAGGCTTTGGTGCCTTCTTTGACATCGTCGCTGGCTAGCGCCGGTCCAGCCAGGTCTAACTCCAGTTGTAGTCCTGCATCAAGGCTTAATTCCAGACCGCGATTAACCAGTTGTTTCATGGTCGATAAGCCAGCGGAACTTTTTCGTGACAGTTCCTCACAATAGTCTAGTGCCGTCTGATTTAACTTGTTATCGGCCACAACATAATTAACCAGCCCCCAGTCGAGGGCTTGTTGAGCAGAAATCCAGCGGCCAGTAAAAAATAAATCCATGGCCCGACGACGGCCAATCAGGCGGGTTAAACGCTGGCTGCCGCCCCAGCCTGGCACTAAACCGAACTGAGCGTGTTGGTCGCCGAGTTGGGCGCTTTCAGCGCTAAAGACAATGTCGGCGGACATCAATAATTCGAGACCACCGGCAAGGGCCAAGCCTTGCTGGGCGACGACTACCGGCAAAGGGCTGTTTTCCAGGCGTCGAAAAGTGTCGAGTCCAGTTTGTAGAAATTTTTTCACCGCACTGGTTTCGCCGCGAAAACTGGAGACTTCCTGCAAGTCGGCACCGGTACAAAAATGCTTGCCTTCGGCTTTGATCAGTACACAGCGAATATTATCGTCGGCTTCAAATTCGTCGAGGGCCGTGTTGATTGCCTGGTGGGCCGCCATGGAAAGGCAGTTGAAGAGTTTGGGTCGATTTAGGGTCATGATGCCGACCCGGTTTTGACATTCTGTTAATACAACATCTTCAGACATTTGCGTTTACCTTTGTTTGTCGATTCTGTATTTTTTGATTTTGACTGCTAGTCAGTGATTTCGCCAGTTGGTTCTTAGCTTGATCTAATCCACCCGACCCACATAACTTCGGGCGATCACCATCTTCATAATATGGGCAGTACCATCGCCGATCTGCATACCTAATACATCGCGCAGGCGTTGTGCGAAGGGTAGCTCCTCGCTATAGCCACCATGACCGTGGTTAAGCAGGCATTGGTGGGCAATATCGAAGGCCAGCTTGGGTGCCCACCACTTGGCCATTGCCGCCTCTTTAGTGTGATCAAGGTTTTGAGATTTGAGCCACAGAGCTTTTAGGCAAACCAGACGGCAACCTTCTAGTTGCGTTTCAAATTCGGCTAAGGGGAAGGTAATACCCTGATTAGCAGCCAGTGGCTTGCCAAAGGTTTCTCTTTCCTGAATAAATTGCCAGGTTTCGTCGAGACACTTACGTGCCAGGGCGAGGCATTGCAGGCCGATAAGGGCACGGCTGAAATCAAAGCCCTGCATGACCTGGATAAAGCCCTGGCCTTCATCACCTACTCGATAGCGAGCATGAATTTTAACATTATCAAAAAAGATCGAGCCACGGCCTACGGATTTTTCACCAACATCCTCAAAGCGATTGCGGGTGATACCTTCGGCATGTAAGTCGACAATAAAGGCAGAAATACCACGGGCTTTTTCCTCCCGGCTGCCAGTACGAGCAAAGACCAGGTTCATATCGGCCTGATCAGCCATGGAAATCGAAGTCTTTTCGCCATTGAGAATATAGCTATCGCCATCGCGCACAGCCGATAGCACCAGATTTGCGGCATCCGAGCCACCCCTGGGTTCGGTGAGGCCGATACAGGCCAGAATTTCGCCACTACACATTTTCGGAATGATTTCTTCGACCACTTCGGGCTGGCCGTGCCTGACAATACAGCTCGACAAGAGGGAGTGGTTGATGGGCACGTAGGCTACGTTCATATCGCCTTCAGCGATGGCTTCGGTTATCAGTCCGGAAGTGAGCGTATCCAAACCACTGCCGCCCAGCTCTTCGCTTACCTCCGGGGCGAGAAAGCCCAGTTGGCCCATTTCGCTGATCAGCTCACGACTAAAAACCCCCTCAGTTTCGCGGGCTTTGTAAAAGGGGGCCAGTTTTTCGGCGGAGAATTTTTTTGCGCTATCGAGCAAGGAGTGTTGAAAGTCTGAAAGACCAAAATCCATAGTGGCTACCGTTGGGAGTTAAAGTGGCATAAAAGCTAGCCGAGCATGATATGGATACCTTCTAACGGGTGTCAATCACTTACAAATAATATGTACCAACGTGTCCTAAATTGCCGTATATTCCGCCGTGATTAATGAAACTTCTTATGGATGGATATTTGTAATGACCGAGTCAAACGTAGAAAGTCGAGAGTTATCCCAGAAAGTGTATTTTCGACTTTATCAAACCATTAATGTTGCTCTAAGAGCAGTTGCCGCTCTTTTGAGTGAGGTCGATATGAGTCCTCAGCAGTGGTCGATACTCGATTCTCTGTCCCGTCCCGGTCTAAAAGAAGGTATGACTGTTAATGGTCTGGTTGAATACTTGATGGTCAGCCGACAGAGTCTCAATGGGGTACTCAAGCGCATGGAAAAAGCCGGTTATATTGAGCGCGTGGTTAACCCTGATGACCAGCGTTCGCGGAAGATACGCCTTAGTGATCATGGTCGAGAGATTTGGACGACAGCCGATGACCGAACTCGGCGGTTTTATATCGATAGTCTCGAACATATGAACGAACAGAACATGCTCGATGCCATTGCCACCCTTGAAAAAATGCAGATCAATATTAGGTCTTTGTAGCCTTTTTTGTGAGCCTGCCTGATTCGGTGGACGCTATTGATGGCTGATAATCTTGTTGATGTTGAATCTAGTTCTTTGAATCAATCGCCTACTACCTTGAATGAACAAGCTGCTCAGGATGCGCAGTGGATGGCCCGCGCCCTGATTCTCGCCGAGCGAGCGGAGGCTGAAGGGGAGGTGCCTGTCGGAGCCTTGGTTGTTCGAGACAAAGAGCTGCTCGGTGAAGGCTGGAATTCCGCTATAACTAACACTGACCCCACTGCCCATGCTGAGCTTTGCGCTCTGCGCGCCGGGGCTCTGGCGGCGGATAATTACCGGCTGCCGGGGGCAACGCTGTACGTCACCCTGGAACCCTGCGCTATGTGTGTTGGGGCTATGATTCACGCTCGTATTGCCCGTCTGGTTTTTGCTACTCGTGAGCCCAGGGCTGGCGCGGTACTGAGCCAGTTATCCTTGCTCGATCTGGGGCATTTTAATCATCGTATTGAATGGCAGAGCGGGGTCCTGGCGGAACCCGCATCGATTATGCTCAGAGAGTTTTTTCGTCGGAGGCGGCAAGCTAAAAAATAGGCTTCCGGTAGCGAGATTCCCTGGGTGGCGAAGCTGGGCGCTAGAACTATGCGCCAAAATTACGCGCCACAACTACGCACCCAAACTACAGCGGTAAAACTAAATCGCTGTGAAAGTTATCAACCGTCGATAGCTCGTTCTTCATTAAGGCTTTGAGTCGCCTTTGCTGGATGTCATGCCATTGTAAAATCGATTTGAAATGTCGGATATTTTGTACATATTGAACAGGTTCGCGGCCGCGGGCGAAGCCGTGTTTGACGGTTTGATAGTATTTTTTCTGTCTAAGCAGGGGTAAATATTGACGAATATCTCGCCACAGATCAGGATTTTTCTTAGCTCGATCAGTTAGCACTCTAGCGTCCTCGAGGTGCCCCATGCCAACGTTATAAGCAGCCAGGGCGAGCCAGGTTCGATCCGGTTCCTCTATATCGGCGGGCATTCTTTTGAGGATATTGACTAGATACTGCGCGCCTCCGCGAATACTCTGTTCTGGATCAAGTCGGTCTGTGACGTTTAGTTCTGCCGCTGTACTCTGGGTTAACATCATCAAGCCCCGCACCCCGGTGGGCGATGTCGCCTGCGGATCCCAGTGAGATTCCTGATAGGCCATTGCCGCCAAGAGCGGCCAATCCAGCTGAAACTCTGTCGCAACAGTCTTGAACAGAGGCTGGTAGTCGCTCAGACGTAGATTAATGCGGCTCATAAATAATTGCGAACCGCCGACACTGAATTCGTCAACGTGGTCGTAGAATTGGGTTTTGAGTGCTTGTAGTTCACCGCTGGCTTCAAAGTCCCGCAAGAATCGATTAGCGGCTTTGATCAAGCTGGTATCCCCATGACCGGGGAAAACCCAGGCGACAGGCTCTTCTTCGGTAAGCTCAAAAGCGGCTCGTGCTTTTGGGTACAGGCTTCGATCGATAGCAAATGCAGTCGAATCAACGAGGGCATAATCAAGCTCGCCGTCGTGAACTTGCTGCATCAAATCCAGCATCTCGGTATCACGCAGCGCCTGCCATTCCAGTTGTGGATGCTTTTCCTTGAGTTGGAT
>JAHRWI010000187.1 GCA_019090225.1 Porticoccaceae bacterium | reverse complement strand
CCTATTAAGTCGTCGGCAGCGTCAGATGTGTATAAGAGACAGGGACCGGGTATGGGGCCAATCGCGGTAGCTGAACACCTCAGAGAGTTTTTACCGGGGCACCCTTTGTTGGGTGAAAGAGGACACGACAATAAAAAAGATAACACCATTTCGGCCGCACCCTGGGGTTCAGCATCGATTCTGCCCATCGCCTGGATGTACATCAAAATGATGGGCCCCGATGGCCTTAAGCTCGCCTCTCAGGTCGCCATACTCAGCGCCAACTATATCGCGCGAAAACTCGACCCTCACTACCCTGTACTTTTCACTGGGCAAAGTGGTTTTGTCGCTCACGAATGCATTATTGATATCCGCCCCATCAAAGCCAGCAGCGGCATTACGGAAGAAGATATCGCCAAACGCTTAATGGATTATGGCTTCCATGCACCCACCATGTCATTCCCGGTACCGGGCACCTTGATGATTGAACCGACCGAAAGTGAATCCAAAACCGAGATAGACCGTTTTATTGAAGCCATGGTGATGATTCGTAAAGAAATCGCTAATGTCGAAAGCGGCCTTTGGGAGGAGCATAATAATCCCCTCAGAAATGCGCCCCACACCCAGAGTGATGTATTGAGCGAAACCTGGGATCGACCTTATAGCCGCGAGCAAGCTGTGCGCCCGGCCAGCTGGCTACACAACAATAAAATATGGCCATCGGTGAACCGTATCGATAATGTGTACGGGGACAGAAACCTGGTCTGTTCCTGCCCACCTCTCACAGAATATGAGTGAAATTATCAACCAGGCTATGGCCATATGAACTGAGGACAACAGGAATCTGGCGTTTGGCGTTTGGCGTTTGGCGTTTGGCGTTTGGCGTTTGGCGTTTGGCGTTTGGCGTTTGGCGATAACTGTCCAACTGTTCACTTATAATTCAAGGGATCACTTACACTCCGACTGATCTGCAAAAATCGCACAAAGAAAATTCCCCAACAAAAATATAAATACTTTACCTGCGGAGACACACCATGGCACAAGCTGCTCAACTCAGAGTTATCGACAATCCAGCGTCCGAAGCGCAACGAATATTTCTCCTACAAAAAGCCGCGTACCGAAAACAACCTTTCCCGTCCTATGCCCAAAGAGTTGTAAATCTGAACAAGCTGGAGAAAATGCTGCTGGATAACACCGACGCCATCACTGCGACTATCTCCGCAGATTTTGGTCACCGCAGCGCCACGGAAACCAAAATGGTCGAAATGTTTGGCAACTTGTCCGCGATCCGGGATGCCCGTAGACATCTGAAGAAATGGATGAAGCCACAAAAACGGCGCACCTCGATTATGTTTGCCACCGGCAAAAACCGCCTGATCCCTCAGCCCAAGGGTATTATCGGTATCGGCACACCCTGGAACTATCCGCTGTACTTATCTATCGGGCCGATCATCTGCGCATTGGCCGCAGGTAACCGCTGCATGATCAAGCTCGCTGCCAACTCTCAAAACCTGTGTCGCCTCCTGCAAATGCTCTGCGCTGAGATCTTTGGTGACGACACCGTCGCTTACCTGCCCGGCGTTGGCGGCAGTGAATTCACTGCACTGCCCTTTGATCACATTGTTTACACCGGCTCGGCAGAAAGCGGCAAGACCGTGATGAAAAGCGCTGCCGAAAACCTGTGCCCAGTCACCCTTGAGCTGGGAGGAAAATCCCCGACAGTGATTTGCGACGACTATAATCTCGAAGAAGCTGCCAGACGCTTGCTCTACACCAAGTACCTGAACGCCGGGCAAACCTGCGTGGCGCCGGATTATCTGTTTTTGCCTGAAGGTAAAGTCGATGCTTTTGTGAAATTCGCCAGTGAGGTAGTCTCAGAACGCTACCCAGACACCAACGACGAAAGCTACACCTCGGTTATCGACGCGCACTCCTTTAATCGCCTCAAGGAAACATTGGACGACGCGGTGGTAAAAGGCGCCAGGGCCGTCAACCTGACCGGCAACGATTTTAATGCTGAATTAAAGAAGTTTCCGCCCCATATCGTCGTCAATCCCAGTAACGAGATGACCCTGATGCAGGAGGAGATATTTGGGCCAATACTACCCATCATGACTTACCAGTCTATCGACGACGTGCTTACCTATATTAATGATCGCGATCGCCCACTAGCCCTGTACATATTCACCAATGACAAAAATATTCAGGAACAAATGCTCTACGAGACAATGTCAGGCGGGGTCACCATAAACCACTGTGTTTTCCATGTCCTTCAGCACGACATACCCTTTGGCGGCGTCGGTGCCAGCGGTATGGGTCACTATCACGGCTTCGAGGGGTTTTTAGAACTCAGCAAACTCCGACCCGTGTTCACCTTTCCAAAAGTGGGCAAACCCGACCTCTTTTACCCACCCTATACCAGCTTTCACGAAAAACTATTCAATATGCTCAACAGGCTTAAACTTTAGCCGCTTAACCGACAGCCCATCATTGCTAGTCCATAACTGCCCGCCAATACGGCGAACTAAAACGGCTATTTAAAACAACTAACTAAAACGAAAGTTCGGCGGTTCTCTATCCTGCCCTACCACCGCCAGGTCAATGGCTAAGCAACAGGCGCAGGTTGGGCAGTAATATTCGATAATATCGACCGGGTCTTGCTGTCGTCGGCGCACCACAGTTTCTGCGGCATCAAAACAATCCGCCAGGTCTTGCCGCACGCTTGGCACGCTGTGTTTCCAGTCCTGACTATCTGCACAGAGGCCGGTCTGGCAATGGCTACACTGCATTTGCTTATCGCCATGCAGCACACCCTCAATTCCCGAGCTTTCAGGAATATCAGCCAGGCTACCCTTTTTGTTGGGCACGAGCTCTTTCCGTATGGCATCACGACGCACCCAGGTGGCCTGTTCGTGTATACTGTACAATTCACCCTGTCCACTCAGTACCACTGCACCGTAGAGATTTTCTGCGGCGGCAACAGAGATCAGATCATTGTTCAGGTCATCGGTAATTTCCTCGACAGAACGCAGAAAAGGATCACCCAAACCACCACCGCCAGAGGCAACCGCCCGAAATACATCGCCGTCCAAAAACTGCACATTGGTGGTATTGGCGCGTAGATTAGGGTCTTCCTCACCGGTTAGCATGTGCTGATTTTTAGGCAATTTACCGGCCTTGAGTAGCTCGCGGACATTGGTATCCCGCAACACCCAGCTAGCGCAGGTACTGCCAGGGTAAGCTCCGGCAAAGCCCTTGCCCGGTAATTCTGTTGCAGTGAGGAAGTTCTGACCGACCAGGCTTTCTCCCTCGCGCACGGTAAACGCAGCGTCCATGCCCATGCCGCCTCGGTAGCGTCCAGCGCCACCAGAGTTGGTTTTGATACGTCGCCACAAGAGCAGCACCGGGTCACTCAGTTCGTAGACTTCGACATCCGCCCAGTTCAGGGACAATGCGGCCTGCAGTCCGTAATTATCCTGACCATCGCCAATCGACTGGGCACCACCGCCAACTCCAGCACCAGAATCAAGGGGAAGAAATACCGAGGGATCACCACTTTTATTGCGCCCAAACCAGATCGAAACCGCCAGCGCCCCTGAGGACAAACCCGATACCCGACCACGTAAGGCCTCCGACTCAGACAACGAACAAGCGGCGACCAGGGCTTCCTGAACCATGCGACCGGCCCGTACACCACCGGTAGCATGAGCAGCCGTCACCGGCGCGGGCGCGACCGGATTAGTGATAGTGCCCGGCTCACCACGGTCAATCTCTATGCAGCGCCAAAAACCTTCGTTGATTGGCACATCGGGTGCTAACTGACAAATAAGCGGCGCGATCACATTGCCTTCAAGGCCACCTTGCGCGGCATTAACAAAGGCTGGCACCTGGGGACAGCCGGAAAAATTAAAATGCAGCTTGCGATCCCGCACCGTCATATCGCAATACATAGGGTATAAATCCGGGCTACCAGCACCGTCATATTCAACCCACTCAAAGGTCTGGTAAGTGCCTTCAGGGAGCTGGCCAATACGATCACGAAAGGCCTTCTCGGTAAGACCAACGTTGTAATTTGAGTAGGCTCTGAGGCGGTCATAGCCATACTCCTCGATCATATCCCGGTAGCGCTCGGAGCCGGTATTACAGGCCGCGATCAAACTCCGGGTATCGCTGATCAGCGATAGGGGCACACGCACATTATTGCTAATAAAACCCACCCACTCAGCATCTAGCAGCCCATTACGGGCGACACGGGTCCCGGGAAAACGCAACGCTTCGGAATACACATCCCGAGCCTCAGGCGCAAAACCACTAATGGCCGAACCACCAATATCACTCATATGAGCATTGGCAAAACACCAGCCCACCAGGGTTTCAGTGCCTGCTAATTCAGAAAATATCGGCATGATAATGCCCACATCACCCTGGTGAGCCGCGCCGCCGTTATGAGGATCGTTACACATAAATGCATCACCGGGCCTGATGTCTTCGAGAGCCCGGGTTTTTGCGATATGGCGCACACCCAGGCGGGAAGTCGCCAGGTGATAGAGCAAATAACCCACCACACCGAGTTGATTACAGTCAGCATCAAACAGAATGGTGGAAAAATCCTTGGACTCGGTTAATACCGCCGAACCCGAGGTTCGCAATAACACCAAACTCATCTCAGTGGCGATATTGTCGAACGATGAACGAATAACTTCGGCAGTAATGGGGTCGAATTCACCTTGTTGGTAGCCGTCAGCAGCCGCTGCTGATTCTGCCTGCGCTTTGGTGGTCGCCATATGCTGTCTCCCTAGTTGGACTTATAGTTTATGGAGGATTGAATATTTTTTAGCGATCTAGACTAACTTAATCAATGATCATTGCAATCGGTAAATACTGCGGATGAGCAAACCCTGTCACTCAAAAAGACTGTATTGACTATCATCAATATCGACATTGGCAAAACGCACACCGATACCCAATAAGCGCACCGGTCGGGATTTCCGCTGCCAGGCTTCCTCGCACAATTGCTGATATGCCTCAAGGCTCCAGCCACTGTCCAACCGCCGTTCTATGGTCGTCACCGTAAAATCATCAAAGCGCATTTTAAGAAATTGCCGGGTACCTGAGGCCCCGCCAGATCCCTTGATGGCAGCCTGTTTAGAATCTCCGTGTTTAAAGTCTCGATGCTTAGAATCTGCCTGCCCCGCGCTATTGAGCTTGGCGTAGCGCTCTGACAACTTTTCAAACAGCTCACCTAAAGGCCTCACGCAAGCATTGGCGTCAAGCAAATCAGTCACAAACGTGGTTTCAACACTCAAAGATTTACGCCGCCGATCAGTCCGAACCTCTCGAACATCGACACCCCGGCATAACTCATAAAGCCGCTGACCCATCACCCCAAAGCGCTCGGTCAATTCGGTTAAGGCCACTTCCCTCAGCTCGCCACAGGTCGAGACCCCCAGATCATTCAATTTTTTCTCGGTGACCTTACCCACCCCAAAGAGTTTACCTACAGATAATTGCTCAACAAAGCCGTCAATCTGCTCCGGGGTAATCACAAACAAACCATCAGGTTTATTCCAGTCGCTGGCAATTTTCGCCAGAAATTTATTAGGGGCCACACCGGCCGATACGATAATACCGACCTCAGATTTAATCTGTTGCCGCAGCGCCTGAGCCATCAAGGTCGCACTACCGGAGTAGGTCGTCGTCTCGCTGACATCCAGAAAAGCCTCATCCAGAGACAGGGGTTCAACTTTATCCGTAAAGGTGTGGAAAATATTGCGGATCTGCTCAGAGACACTACGGTATTTTGTAAAATCTGGCGGCATCACCACCAGCGAAGGACACAGTCGCAAAGCCTGGCCCATAGGCATCGCCGAGTGAATGCCAAACTCGCGGGCCTGATAATTACAGGTCGCCACCACACCCCGGCGCTCGGCACTACCACCCACCGCTAGGGGAACCTGCGCCAACGAAGGGTCATCCCGCATCTCCACCGCCGCATAAAAACAATCACAATCGCAGTGAATGATTTTGCGTTGGGCGGTCGCATCGCCGACTAGGGTACTATTTTTCAAGGCTTAAACTACTCATCTGTTCATATAACTCTACGAGGTACCTACCTTTAATTAAGCCTAATTTTTCTGGCCAGGAAGAAGCTACTACTCGGACTCTGATTATACAAAATGTAGCTTACGGCATTACCTCTATGGGTATAACAAGGAGCCTTTGGAAGCGTTTTGTAAAGTCACCCTGAAAAAATAGACTCCTATGGAAAAAATATTATCATTGACTAGACTTAAAAATATAAAACTAACAGCAACTCAGTCCAATCTGGTCATCCAAAATGAATATAGAAATAGAAGCTCTGAACCCTACCCTCGGCGCAATTGTCCATGGCTGGGAGCCTGAAGCGCCTATCAGTAAGAAAACTCGCCAAACCATACTGGACGCTTTGCGTCAGCATATTGTTCTGGTGTTTCGAGGTAATCCGCAGCCCAGCGATACTGCGCTGGTGCATTTTGCCTCTGGCTTTGGCGAGCTGGTCAAAGGCTCCGAGTGGTTTCAGGACAACGGCGACTACGCTGAGATTTTGCGCGTCAATAATGTCTATGACAAAGAAGGTGTTCCCCAGGGTACCGGCGGCTCCACAGAATTGGGTTGGCATGCCGACTATTCTTATGTACCACGAGTCGGTAAAGAGAGCTTTCTCAATGCGGTGGAAATCCCCGAAAACCCACCCCGCACCTGCTTTTGTAATCAGTATCGTGCTCTGGAAACCCTGCCTGAAAAGACCGTCGCAAAGTTACGCACCCTGAGAGCTTTCCATAGTATTACCAATTACATATCCGGGGATGAATCTCAGTCTGACGAGACAAGCGAGAAGCCTGGAGCAGTTGTCACCTCTGAAACCCGAGCGGGCTTTAAGGCCAAGCGTGAACGCAACAGAGAGTTGGGCATAGAAAAGCCGGATATCCCCCAGGCCGAGCACCCGCTGATAATGACTCACCCTGATACCGGCCGAGAAATTCTCTACGTCAGCCCGCAAATCATTAAATTTATTATTGGTATGCCAAAAGCAGAGAGCGATGAACTGATTGAGGAGCTGACCGAACACTCACTCCGCGAAGAAAATATTTACCGCCACGACTGGCAAGTGGGTGACACGGTGATGTTTGACACACTGGGCAGCCTGCATCGGCGCGATAGCTGGGATCCTGCCCAGCGGCGGATTATGCGCCAGTTAAGTACAATGCTTTGACGAGCTGCGTGTGTACCGCCCAGCAGCAAACCCCTCCGGCTCACTTCACCTCTGAACGATTCAATATGGCTTTGTCGTAGCCTGGTTTTTGTTCGTCACTAAGAATGGTTCGCATCTCGACGAGATGACCATAGCGAAGATGCATAATTTGCGTTTTTGCAGCCATCAGCTCCTCAATTTTGGCATTGACCTCTTCGACACTGACATCCTCTCGAATAGTCATCTCGTTAAGTTCTTTTAATGCCTGCGCTTCTTGCTCTTTAAAAGCCGCTTGATCTTCGTGCAGTTTGTGATGCATCTGATCAATCGCTTCCTTTTGGGATGCGGCTGGATCGGGTATTTGAGCGGCGTTGGCAACCACACTAACAGTCACACTCATCAGAAACGTGAGAGAAAAAAATATTCCTGCATATCTTGAGTATCGGGTTTTCATTTTGCTCTCCTTCATAAATTCATCTTTTGCATCAGGCTTGTTAAGCTGGGGATTCTGATCTTGCCCATTTATTTAGATAAAAACCAGTTTAAACAAAAAACTATAGAAAAAACTGAAACAACAAGACCTGCACCACACCAATCATAAAACCTAGCAAAGCCCCGAACCAGGTG
>JAHRWI010000186.1 GCA_019090225.1 Porticoccaceae bacterium | reverse complement strand
GCGCGAAGAAAAAGTCGTTCGCCAGCAGGCTTCCCAGCTCGAAAACATGTTTGCCACCTTTGAGGGTGCCGGGAAAAAAGAATTAGCGGTGCTGGTGAAAGCTGATGTGCGCGGTTCTCTGGAAGCGATACTGTCTGCGCTGGCCGACTTTGGTACGGATGAAGTCGCTGTGAATATTGTCTCCTCTGGTGTCGGTGGGCTTAACAGCTCCGATATAAATCTCGCGATTAGCAGTGGCGCAGTGGTGATTGGTTTTAACGTGCGGGCCGACACATCGGCTCGGCGCCTGGCGGAATCGGAAGGCGTCGAAATCCGCTACTACAGTATTATTTACAACCTGCTCGATGAAATTAAGCAAGCATTGTCCGGCATGCTTGACCCAGAAATTCGGGAAGAAATTGTTGGTATTGCTGAAGTAAGAGACGTATTCAGATCGCCCAAGTTTGGTCAAATTGCTGGCTGTATGGTGATCGAAGGTACCCTGCACCGCAGCAAACCCATTCGAGTATTGCGCGATAACGTGGTGATTTATCAGGGTGAGCTAGAGTCCTTACGCCGCTTTAAAGACGACGTTAACGAAGTGCGCAACGGCACTGAGTGTGGCATTGGTGTTAAAGACTATAACGATGTCAAAGCCGGTGACCAGATCGAGGTTTACGATATCCAGCATATAGCCCGAGAGCTCGACTAGACTTGTCCTGTGCCTAGAGAATTTAAACGTAGCGACCGGGTCGCTGATGCCGTACAGCGAGAGTTAGCCGATTTGATTCGTCGGGAGATCCGCGATCCTCGCTTGGCGATGATCAATGTCACCGGGGTCGATGTAACGCGGGATCTGGCTGCGGCGAAGGTCTTTGTTAACTTTATCGAAGACCTTGATGACAAAGAGCATGTTGAACGCACGGCAGTACTCAACAAAGCCGCCGGATTTATTCGCTCGCAATTGATGCATCGTATGCGTTTGCGCGTCACACCGAAATTAACCTTTTTATATGACGCTACTGGTGATCGCGGGCGACAGCTGTCGGCCTTGATCGACTACGCCGTGGCTCAGGATCAGCGACCTGACGAACAGAAAGAGGACGAATAGCTTGGGAAGAAAGCGTCAAGCAAAGGGTCGGCCTGTCGATGGCATTTTGATATTGGATAAACCTGCGGGTTTAACGTCAAACGAAGCTTTGCAGAAAGTGAAATACCTGTTTTATGCCGCCAAGGCTGGACATACCGGTAGTCTCGATCCGCTCGCGACCGGTGTCTTGCCCATCTGTTTGGGGGAAGCTACCAAATTCACCCAGTTTTTGTTAGAAGCCAATAAGGTTTATCGCAGCACCTTCAGTTTTGGTGTCGCGACCGAGACTGGCGATTCTGATGGCGATGTGGTCAAGCGCACGGATGCTAGTGCTTTGACTGCTGATAAATTAGCCGCAGCGCTACCGGATTTTCGTGGCGAAATCGAACAGATTCCGTCTATGTATTCTGCCCTCAAGCACAAGGGTCAGCCCCTGTATAAGCTTGCCAGGCAAGGTATCGAGGTCGAGCGCGAGGCACGCAAGGCAATGATTCATCGCTTTGACCTGCTCGACTTTAGGCCCGGCGAAGTTGCCGAAGCCGATGTCGAAATTCATTGTAGTAAAGGCACGTATATCCGCACTATCTCAGAAGATATCGGCAAAGTGCTAGGCCTTGGCGCTCACGTATCAAGTCTGCGGCGCAGCGCAGCGGGGCCTTTTAACCTCGATGAGGCGGTGACCCTGCCGCAGTTAGAAGCCTTACGTGAAGGTAAGCGGGCAGAAGACCTGGATTTTTTATTGCGACCGCTGGATGCGGCGGTCAGTGATCGTTTGGCTGTTGAGCTACCGGAAAGTGCCGCATGGTATTTTCGTCGCGGCCAGCCAGTCATGACACCATCGGTCTATCGTACGGCGGAAGAAGGCGATATAGTGCGCATCTTTCGCGATGACGGTGACTTTTTAGGCGTTGGCGAAGTACTTGATGACGGGCGAGTGACGCCCCGTCGTTTGGTGGTGGGGCAGTAAATGCCCTGCCAGAGTGGTAGAAATATTAATGGTTAATATTTCTACATCGGTTGGGACGTCTGTAAATATGCACGGACGAGCCCGAATAAATTAGCATATTTGGAGAGTAAAAATGGCACTGAATGCAGAAGAGAAATCAGTAATTGTTAAAGACAATGCTCGTGGTGAAGGTGATACGGGTTCCCCCGAAGTACAGGTAGCCCTGCTGACGGCAAATATCAATAAATTACAGGATCATTTTGCCGCCTTTAAAAAGGATCACCATAGCCGTCGCGGCTTGATCCGTATGGTCAACCAGCGCAGAAAGTTGCTGGATTACCTGAAAAGCAAGGATGTCGAGCGTTATAGCCAGTTAATTAAGAAGCTGAGTTTACGTCGATAATAAATTTGAAATGGCCCCTATGGGGCCATTGCTTGTTTAGTAATAACGAGCTTAGCAATAGCAAGTTTAGTGAAAAAAGTTTTACGACAAGTTGTCGTGACAAAAAATCAATAGGTGAAAATAGTGAATTCCATAAGTAAATCTTTTCAATATGGCAAGCACACCGTAACCCTGGAAACCGGGCGCATTGCCCGGCAAGCAACCGGTGCGGTGGTGTGCAGCATGGACGACACGGTCGTTCTTTGTACGGTGGTGGGTGCCAAAAATGCTCGACCTGGGCAGGATTTTTTCCCGCTGACTGTTAATTACCAGGAAAAAACCTACGCAGCGGGTAGAATCCCGGGTGGTTTTTTCAAACGTGAAGGGCGGCCTACCGAAAAGGAAACGCTGACCTGTCGATTGATCGACCGACCGATTCGGCCTTTGTTCCCCAACGGTTTTAAAAACGAAGTACAGGTTGTGCTCACCGTCATGTCGTCCAATAAAGACATCGACCCAGATATCCCCTCATTAATTGGCGCATCTGCGGCTCTGGCTATTTCCGGCCTACCGTTTAATGGCCCGGTTGGTGCTGCTCGAGTGGGCTTTTCTGATGCCGACGGTTATATGCTTAACCCAACTTTTTCCGAGTTGAAAGATTCCAGGCTCGACATGGTTGTCGCCGGTACCAAAGATGCAGTGCTGATGGTTGAATCTGAGGCCAGCGAATTATCTGAAGATCTTATGTTGGGTGCTGTGCTTTATGCTCATCAGGAAATGCAGGCGGTTATTCAGGTCATTGAAGAGTTGGCCAGCGAAGCGGGTAAACCGAAATGGGACTGGCAGGCTGAGCCTGAAAACATCGCTGTGGCAGAACGTTTGCAGGTAGAGATTGGTGCTGGGGTTGAAGAAGCCTATCTAGTTACCGATAAGCAGGAGCGCTCGACCCGTCTGGGTGATCTTCGCACTTCGGCCATTGCGAGTATGGTGACCGAGGGTGGCGATATCAGTGACGAAGATGTCCGCGAAGCCTTCAAAAAGCTTGAGAAGAAAGTGGTGCGTGGTCGCATTATTCAGGGTGAACCCCGAATCGATGGCCGCGATACAACCACCGTTCGTCCCATAGCTGTTGAGGTTGGCCTACTGCCAAGCACCCATGGTTCAGCCCTGTTTACCCGTGGTGAAACTCAGGCCATCGTAGTCAGTACCCTGGGTTCATTGCGTGATGCTCAGCGGCTCGAAACACTGCAGGGCAGCAAGGAAGACGGCTTTATGCTGCATTACAACTTCCCTCCTTATTCTGTTGGTGAAGCAGGTCGTATGGGCGGCACCAGCCGTCGCGAAACTGGCCATGGTCGCCTAGCTCGCCGGGGTATTGCAGCAGTATTGCCCAGTCAGGAAGATTTCCCCTATACGATTCGTGTCGTCTCTGAGATTACAGAATCCAATGGTTCCAGCTCAATGGCCTCGGTTTGTGGTTCGAGCCTGGCCTTGATGGATGCGGGTGTGCCGCTGAAGGCTCCCGTCGCTGGTATCGCTATGGGTCTGGTAAAAGAAGACAGTGGTTTCGCTGTGCTGACCGATATATTGGGTGATGAAGATCACTTGGGTGATATGGATTTTAAAGTCGCCGGTACCGCAGCCGGTATTACCGCACTGCAAATGGATATCAAGATCGAAGGCATTACCGAAGAGATTATGGAAACTGCCCTGTCTCAGGCTTTGCAGGCGCGCTTGCACATCCTTGGTGAAATGAACAAGGTCATTGAAACCAGCCGTACTGAAGTGGCTGAATCTGCACCGCGCTACGTCACTATCAAGATTGATCCTGATAAAATTCGTGATGTTATCGGCAAAGGTGGCGCAACGATTCGTGCTCTCACGGAAGAAACCGGTGCCACCATCGATATCGAAGACGATGGCAGTATTCGTATTTACAGCGATGACCGCGACGGTCTTTCACAGGCCTTGTTCCGTATCGAAGAGATTACTGCCGAAGCGGAAATCGGTCGCATCTACGATGGCAAAGTGGCGCGTATTGTCGACTTTGGTGCGTTTGTGACGATTATGCCGGGGACTGATGGTCTGGTGCATATCTCACAAATTGCCCAGGAGCGCGTTGAGAAAGTCACGGACTACATTTCGGAAGGTCAGGATATCAAAGTTAAAGTCCTGGATGTCGATGCCCGTGGTCGTATCAAGTTGTCGATGAAGGAAGTTTCCGAAGCAGAAGGTGGTTTGCCCAGCAAGCAGCAAGACGCTCCAGCAGAGGCTGCTGATTGATCGAGTCAAATTGATCAGTTAGTAAAAAAACGGGGCCTTGGCCCCGTTTTTTGTGGGTGTTTTTTACACAGATATTCTATAAAATTCTTTTTATAGAGCTCTTTTTATAGATAGATAAGTTGGAGCGACACTGCTCATGGAAGTACAAGCCCTGTACGCTGGCAAAGCACAAATACTGGAACCTTCCGGTGATCAAACCGGTATTTTTAAAACGCTGATTACTCGGGCACATGTTGGCAGGCTTGGTATTGACGGTGATGTCCAGGTTGATAAGCGTTATCACGGTGGGTCAGACAAAGCCCTGCATCAATTCGCTATCGGCAGTTATGGGCGAATTATTGAACAGTTTCCTGATTTGGCCGACAAAGCGATCCCCGGATCAATTGGAGAGAATTTAAGTGTTGCGGGCATGGATGAATATTCTGTCTGTATTGGAGACATTTATTGCCTGGGTAAGGTGCTTGTCCAGGTATCGGAGCCGCGCCAGCCCTGTTGGAAAATCAATGCCAAATATGGTGTTGAACAATTGACTGAATATATCGATCAACAAGGCATGGCGGGTTGGTACTACCGGGTGCTTGAAGTTGGAGGCGTCCGCATCGGTGATGAAGTGACTTTACTTGAACGCCCCAATGAAACGATCACCATCAATTATTTTAATCAGATAAAGGGCCAGCAGCGGCCTGAGCCAGAAGCCCTGGCCCGCTTAATCAATGCCGAAGGTCTGGCCGTCAGCCTCAAAGAGAGCTTGCAGGCGCGTTGAGATTATTTGGTTTGCTCAATGGCAGCAGTGCCTTTTTAGAATAAATAATACCCGCTGGTAAAAGTGCATACTGCAAGGTAAAGTTTGCGCTGCCAATTTTCCTGATTCAAATCCGAATACAAACCTGAAGTAGTGCCCATACCTATGCCTATGCCTATGCCCACGCCCGCGCCCACCAGTGACCCTCATCCCGTTGATAGTTTTTTGCGCCCAGGCGTATACGTAGATTCTGACAGTAGCGCCGTTAGTGCCTTTACTGAAAGGGTCTTGAAGGGTATTGGCTCAGATTCTGTCGAACGGGGTATCGCGCTCTATTACGCCGTGCGGGACGGGCTCAAATACGACCCCTACGGCATGATGGTCGCGCAAGATAATTTTATCGCCAGCAATATTGCTCAGCGTGATGCGGCTTTTTGTATTCCCAAAGCCATACTGCTCACAGCATCGGCTCGCGCTGCGGGTATTCCCGCACGCCTCGGTTATGCCGATGTCCGCAATCATCTCTGCACACCAAAATTAAAAGCCGCCATGCAGGGTAAAGACCTATTTATTTATCACGGCTATGTAGAAATGTACCTCGAAGGCCGTTGGGTAAAATCAACACCCGCGTTTAACAAAGATCTGTGCGATAAAGTCGGTATTAAGGCCCTCGAATTCAATGGCCGTGACGATGCCATGTTGCATCCCTTTGATCGTGAAGGCCGTCAGCATATGGAATATGTGAATGATCACGGCACCTTTGCAGACCATCCCTACGAGTGTATCCGCGATGCCTTTAACGAGATGTATGGTGACCTGGACGAGATGCTGTCGCGGTTTAATGGCGACTTTGCTACTGAGGTCACCGCGAACTAAATAAGCGTCGTTAAGCGAATTACGATTTCGGTTTTACGCATTTAAATTAAATATTTTATAAATAAGGAGATCCGATGGAAGCAGTAGCGGTGGAATATCAATCCAGTGATGGACTTAAATTAAAGGGCGATCATTATGGCGACCCAGCCAACCCTCCATTGATCTTTTTACACGGCGGCGGTCAAACCCGCCACTCCTGGGGCGAAGCTGCAGTAGGTGTTGCAAAAGCCGGTTGGCACGTTATCAACATGGATTCTCGTGGTCATGGCGAATCCGACTGGTGCCCACAGACTAATTACGAAGTCGAAGCCTTTGTTGATGACCTAAAAGTAGTGCTCAACAGCCTTGATACCAAACCCGTTATCGTCGGTGCCTCCAAGGGCGGCATCGTTGCTTTAGCGGCAGCGTGTATGGACGAATCATTATTGCGAGGTATCGTCCTTGTCGATGTTACGCCGCGCCTGGAGCCAGCCGGTGTAGGACGTATTCTCGATTTTATGCGCGCCAAGTCTGACGGTTTTGATAGTCTTGAAGAAGCTGCCGATACCATTGCCAGCTATACCAAACGCGAACGCACAAAAAACCTGGAGGGCTTGCGCAAGAACCTGCGAGAAACTCCGGAAGGTCGTTTTATCTGGCACTGGGATCCGCATCTGATCGGCGGCGAATTTCAAAGCTCGATACAACAGCGTTGCCTGCGACTACTGGACGATGCGGTTGACGTTACGATCCCGACCCTGCTGGTGCGTGGTGCTCAGTCTGACGTAGTCAGTGCTGAGGGCGTCGAGGAGTTTCGAGAGGCGGTAAAACATGCCGAATATATCGATGTCGCAGAAGCCAGTCACATGGTCGCCGGTGATCAAAATACGGTATTTTCCGATGCAGTGATCGATTTTATTGAGAGACTTTGATTCAGGGTTCGAGGTCCAAGATTCGAGGTCCAAAATTAGAGGTTCGAGGCATTTAAACAAGCCTGGGCGCAGAAGATCTGGGGCACGCCGCATTATTTAGTGCTGTTTATAAATATCAAAAACAGCTAATAGGTCGGAGTGCGGTGAACGCCTGATATTTTTTAACCTGGCGAATGGCCCTATTAATCGTATTTGCCCAACAAAATACACAGCGGCGCCACAAAAATAGCTGTGAATACCTGATCTTGGTTTATCTGTGTATCTCGTTGGGGACTAGTTTTTGCAAGGTGGTTTACTTACAGGCTCCCGTAAGCTGCCTCAATCAATCGTACGCCCCGAGGATCGCCAAATATATTGGTATCCATCTGGTTCATGGCATAGCCCATACCCAGTTTAGCTTTGTTGTCGGCAAAGCCGAAGGAGCCACCCCAGCCGCTGTGGCCGAAGGCATCGGGATTGGGGCCATAGAGCTCTTTCTTGTTTAAGATAAAGCCACGACTCCAGCGCATGCGTACACCGATGACCATATCTTTACGGAAACATTCCTCTTTGGTCATTGCGGTGATGCCTTCCTGGCTGATAATTCGCTTACCTTCCAGTTCGCCACCATTAGCCAGAGCGCCGTAAACTTTGGCGATGCCACGAGCGTTGCCTTGACCATTGGCGCCGGGCACTTCGGCAGCGCGCCAGGCGCGGTCGTTGGCAATGTGTGCTGTGAGCGGCGGGTGGGCCATGGCGGAATACATGGCGTCATTCATGCGTTTTTTGCTACCACCCAGGCCGCTACCTAATTGTTCGGACCCTGGCACAGGAAGCATCTCTGCGACCCGGTGGTCTTCAGCTTCGGGCAGACCGATGTAGTAATCGCTGTCTGCGCCAATGGGACCCGCGACTTTTTCGGCAAACAATTCACCGAGGCTTTTCGTAACGCCGTGTTTGTTAGCGTAGGCGCGTCGCGCGACTTCCCCGGCAATGTGGCCAAAGACCACGGCGTGGTAGCCATTAGCAGTGCCCGGCTCCCAGAAGGGCCATTGGGCAGCGAGAGTGGCACAGACGCTATCCCAGTCGTAAAGCTCTTCCATTTCAATACGCCCGCGCGGCCCGCAAACCCCGGCCTGGTGGGACAGGAGTTGAGCAACGGTGACATTCTGTTTGCCAGCGCTAGCAAACTCAGGCCAGTACTCGGCGACCTTGGCGTCGTAGTCGATTAAGCCTTCGTCGGCCAGTACGCCAACGACGGTTGCGGCCATGCCTTTGGTGGTGGAGTAGGTATTGATGATGGTGTCGGAATTCCATGGTTTGGTCCGTGCGCCATCTGCGAAACCGCCCCACAGATCGACTACGACTTCTCCCTCAATAGTTAAGACGAATGACGAGCCGACCTCTTTGCCGTCTTTAAAGTTAGCCGCGAAGGCGTCCTGCACCTTAGAGAATGCGGGTGCGCAGGTGCCCTGGATAGCTATGTTATTACTCATGAGTCTTACCCCTGTTTAGTGGTGTTAGTGATTATTTATAAGTATTTTTCTCTCGTACAGATTTAGTTTATTTTACCGTGATGGTGATTTTTTCTGACAGCACTGGTGTGCCATGGGGAATATGGTTCTGATCGCCGAGCAGCAGTTGCAGGGTGTGCTCTCCAGGACTTAATTCAAGGGCGGTTTCAGTTTGCCCGCCACCAAAATGACGGTGCTGCGGGTCTGAAGGGATGGGTGCATCCATTGCCGGTAGTTGATCGACATCTATCAGCATGTGGTGATGTCCGGTGCTGGCTTTATCTATCCCGGCCGGGGCTACGCCCATGCCTTTTAAGCCAAATTGAATGGTGACGGGGCTTTGTACTACCGCACCATTTTTTGGTGAAATAATATAAGCGCTTGCGCCTTCCGGGGCAGGGTTAGTCGCCCAGGTATTGCTGGCCAGAAAGACTATTGACGAGATTAATAAAGCTTTTTTCATGACGAATCCTTTAAGTGTTGTGATGGCGTCTAATGTTAGATGGCCAGTGGTTTAGCTGATCATCGTCGTGGTGCGAAATATTTAGCAGGCTTTTTTGTTGCGAGAATAGTTACAGGAGCAATAATTGTAAAAAATAGTGATCACAGCAATTTTCCGATTACACCCCACAAGGCGGTGAGGAGCAAGCCAACACTGGCCATAAAACCAATTATCATGCCCTTACCCCGATTGCCAGGATCGGCGATATAGGCTGAGCGATAAATAAATCGACCGACAAGAAAGGTCAGGCCCATGGCGCTGGCGAAGCTGGCGCTGAAATATATCGCACAGACCCACATGGCTGGCAGGGTAAGTATTAATTGTTCCAGGGTATTCATCTGAACCCGCAAGTTGCGTTCAAAGATCTCATCGCCGGTCGTGGCTGGTGCCTGAATGTTTGCTGTGCCACGGGCTTTACCGACCATGATCATAAAATATAGGTATTGCATAATCAGCAGTAAGGTTACCAATGCGACAAAAGCCATTTTTATTCTCCTGAGGGTTGAGGGTGGCGCTGTCCTTTACCAAGGGCCGTCTCGATAGTTTGTATCTGGCTAATAATATTCTTTTTGAAGCAAAGCTAGCTAGAGTGTCCAGTTTGGCTTTTGTCTGATTTTGGCTTGCCATAGCCCAGCGTGATTTACATCACGTTAGGCCTAAACTTTACCTAGATCGCTACACAGCCACCATCAACCGGCATGGCGTGGCCAGTGACAAAGGACGCATCATCGGAGCACAGAAATACCACCACACGACCGACTTCCCGCGGATCACCGAGACGACCGATGGGTTGGAGTTTTAGCATTTGCTTTTCTACCCAGGGCTTTTCGTCGATTAAGCGCTCCAGCATTTGGGTGCGGATACCGCCGGGGCATACGGCGTTGACACGGATTTTCTTTTTGGCGAATTCGATAGCGGCAGTTTTGGTGAGTCCGACCACGCCGTGCTTAGCCGCGACATAGGCTGGTACGCCTTTGGCGCCGACCAGACCGGCGACGGAAGCCGTATTAACAATTGCCCCAGGGGTGCCCTGTTTTAAAAATTGCGCAATCTGGTATTTCATACACAGAAATACCCCTCTCAGATTCACATCGATATTGAGGTCGAAATTCTCGATAGAACAATTAGGCGTGGTAGCAGCTTCGCCTTCAACACCGGCATTATTGAAAGCTGCGTCGATGTGGCCGTAAGTACCCACAGCGGCATTGATTAGTTGTTGTACCTGTTCGGGATCGGCGACGTCGCAGCGGCGGAACATGGCACTGCCTCCAGCGCTGCGGATGCGCTCAACTATAGCCTGACCACCGGCTTCGTCGATATCTGATACCACGACATTGGCACCTTTCTCGGCAAATATCTCTGCGGTTGCAGCACCGATGCCGGATGCGGCTCCGGTGATGAGTGCAACTTTAGCTTCCAGGGATTCGGACATTAATTATTTCTCCTGATGAGTGAATACACTGAGTAATCTTGTCGGCTAAGACTGCCGCTTTAGTTCTGTGACAGGTCCTGCGGCAGGGCCAGTGACAGGTTTAGTGGCAGAGTTAGCGATAAGACCATTGAATGATGTGATTATTTAAGGATGACTCGGAATTGCTGGTTAGCGAGTATTATCCCCAGGGCTCAGGATAACAAGATAAGCCAGTGGGTCGAAAGTGCTTCCGACTTCATAATCTGTTCTAGCGGCAATGATTGTGGGGGCAGAACAGAATGTGATATCAAAAATGCGGATATATAAGCGATCAGTTATCCAGGCGATTAGTAGAATGTCATTGATAATAGAGGAGGGTGTTGCGCTGGCAAACTAAGCTGTCTAGCTCCGCTCTAGCTATACGGACTTAGCACTGTCCGCGGTAATAAGGGCTTGCTAATAAGAGCTTAGTAATGCAGCCCGCACTCAAGATGATCCTCAGGTTTGGTGGGATCATGGTATTCCACTTCTGAGGGGAGGTCGTGCTCGATAAGGTAGTTAACTAAATCGATGCTTTTAGAATGAAAGCAGGGCGCAACTTTTGTGGTCGAACGAGCCTCATCCCAGGTGAAAATATCCTGTGATTTTCTAAATTCTGTTTCTTCACTACGAATGCCATTGATCCATAAATCGGGCTGCAATTCTCGGAAAGCTCGGGCAAAGGGCTCTAACTTGACGGTTTTGGAAAAGAGATCGTGCTCTGGCGTTCCCGCCTCAGGAATACCATCGTATCTGACTCTCAGGTGAGTGGCAGATACGTCCGGGTGATAGACTTTTAGATTGATATCTAAACGCTTGACCAACTGATCGACAAAACGATAGGTAGCGGCGGTATTAAACCCAGTATCACACCAGATGACGGGAGTGCCAGGGCGAATAGTTTGAACCATGTGCAGTAAGACCGCCGAATAGGCAGAAAAGCTGGTACTGATGATGGGCTTGTTTGCGGCGGCAAGCGCTTTAGTCAGGATATCCTGGGGTGATGCGTTGGCCAGTGTTCGGTTGGCTTCACTCAGATCAAACAGTGGCCCAGGGGCAAAAGTCTGACCACCTTTGTCAGATGACGGGCTTTTATAGGTAGGCGGATATTGTTCAGCTGCTAGGCTCATAGTTGGTCTGATAAAACGTATTTAGCTCCAAGGCCAAGGATTAAAACGTTCTATAGCAGACAAGTAAAATAACGCTTTTAAATATGCTTATTTCGAATATTGAAGAGAAATAACCAGATGAAAGTCCCTTATTACCAAATTTTTGGTCACGATCACTAAGGATAATGAGCTGGCGTCGATAAATTGGGCTTAAGACGCACACAATTGTTCGGTGATTTCCCACAAACGCCTGCCATCAGCCCTGTTGTAGGAGCCTTTAGACGTTTTTGCCTGCTTACAATTATTGAAGTACTTGCCGTTTAGACCCTCCACCTCAGGAGATGTCGCGAGATACAGGGTGGTGCACACGCCTTTCTCTGGTGTGGCGAGAAATATATTCATCCAGCCGGGAAAACCAATATTGGTCGCGACCGCCCCGGGATGTAGCGCATTGACGGTAACTCCGCTGCCCTCAAGTTTTTCTGCGAGATCGTAGGTGTAATGGATCATGGCCAGCTTGGATTGACCATAGGCGCTGTAGGTGCCAAATTTCTGTTCACACTGAAGGTCATCAAAGTTGATTTTACCCAGCCTGTGCATCATCGATGCGACATTGATGATGCGTGCCGGGGCACTGGCTTTGAGCAAATCCAGTAACAGGTCGGTGAGTAAAAATGTCGCCAGGTAGTGAACGGCAAATTGTAATTCGTAACCGTCTGTCGAAACCGACCGCTGTTTGGACATCAGTCCTGCGTTGTGGGTAAGCACATGCAGTTGGTCATATTGATTTTTGACCTGTTCAGCCAATTGACGGACCTCAGACAAGGATGAAAGGTCTGCGATTAGCAGGTCAACCTGATCATTACCCGTAGAAGCTATTATGTCCTGGCGCGCAGCTTCGCCTTTGTCTTCATCGCGACAAACCATGATGACCCTGGCACCGTGTTTTGCCAGTCCCCGCGCAGTTTCAAGGCCGATGCCGGAGTTAGCACCTGTTATCAGACAATTCTTATTTTTCATTTGCTTTTACCTGCATTGGTAAATGCGTTGTTTACTCATGTGCCAGCTATAAAGCGATCAGAAACGCAAAAATAAAACTCTGGAGAATTGTTAAATTAGTTAACCTTCAATGCGCCGCCGCGGCCAAGGCCGCCTTTCACATTCTGTGCTTCATAGTTGCGTAAGGCTCGCACCATGCCGTTATAGGCATCGATAAACGCAGCGATGGTTGCTTTACCTTCAGGTGTTTTTGACATACCGCCGAGGCTCCCGGCTTTGCTGCCTCCAAAAGCCGCTGCTGCGGCGCCGTAGTTGGTGGAAGTGGAGCTGCCCTCTGATGCCGCTATCTGTATTGCAGAGCGAATATCAAATAGCGTCAGGGTGACTACTGAGGACTTTGATTCAAGGTTCCCGGCAATAAATTGAGCGCCGGGTATGTTACCCAGTAGTCGGCCACCCAACGCGCCGCCAACTTTTCCCAACGAGGATTCATCAATGATGATTGATGGTTCAAGGTAATAGTCAGCCGCCACGCGCTGGCCTTTTTGTTGCTTAGAGCCAGCCCGGTATTCTCCCGAACCGCGCTGAATATCAGTGATCCGCGACAAGCGACTGTCAGACCGCATGTTGCCAATGGAGGTAATAACAAAACAATTGGATTGTTGTACCGCCAGGCGGATCATCGGTTCGATGGAGGTGACCTTGGTAGTGCTGCCAAAGCGGCCATACCAGTCAGCAGCTCTGCCATCATCAACAGCCAGCGTGCCCAGGGTCTCAGAACAACGCTCCAGAGATGATTCCGCACCAACGCTGGTTCCGCCTCCAGCAGAACCGGACACCGCACTACTTTTTTTTGAGCCAGGGAAACTCCAGCCAGAAAGCATTAAAACGCAAAAAGAAATCCCTAATATTTTGAATACATTGGCCATAAATTCACTCCGTTGTCTATTATTAAACCAGCTCGATATCTAACTAAAGTATAGCCTAAAAAAATAGGATACTGCCATTCTATGTGCCCCTCGCTGATTTCGCTACAATGTTTAGGTAAGATTAAAAGTACCCTGTTTTAAAGCAAGTAAAAAAAGGAATTGCTGAAATGGACATTAGACCCTTTCTACTATTATTACTTACCTGCTCGATACTACCTGCCTGTGTTCAGACTGAACTGGTAGGTGAACTGGTGCGAGTCTGTGATTCAAGTGGCTGTTCGGATCGGCCCTCTAACTCGGCTACTTATGATACATCGACCGCAGTGCCCGATGAGGATCCTGATGGGCGCATTGCGGCACTTGAGGAAATTGCCAAAACTGATGCCGGTGCCGCTTACGATTTGGGACTTCGGTTTTTTCGAGGAGACGGGGTTAGGCAGGACAGTTACCGTGCCTTGCAATGGATGCGTGATGCAGCCGAGCGAGGTGATCTCGATGCCCAAAAGGCTATAGGTCGGTTCTACCTAACAGGTCTCGAAGAGATGGGTTCCGACCCTCAGGAAGCTGAAAAATGGCTAAACATCGCCGCAGGACGCGGTGACGAAGAAGCTAAGAAATTGCTCGTTGAAGCGAGAGAAGCAAGGAGATCCGATGATGCCTATTACAATTGGGCGAATCGTTGGCGTTCCACGTTTTATGGTTATTGGCATCGTTCCTATAATTACCATTCGTACTGGCGACAGGGTGGTTGGTATTATCAGCGTAACGGCCATTACTTTCGTTATTAAGCATCAACCTATAATTGACGACCCGGCTTATCAGGGTGTTCTGTTACTTATAGGGTGTTCTGTTTATAGGCGGTACTGTTGGTGTCTAATTTGATGTGCTCACCGTACTCAGTCCAATGGCTACAGTTTATCGAGCAATTTCTGCAACTCTGAGGTGCCAATAAAACCCAGGCCACCAATCATATTCATCATGGCATCCAGGTGGGTCTTGCGGCCATGGGCCACCCGCACGCTGGTGCAGGAAATTGAGCCGACTTTGTAATGGGTGAATATGTCGTACCAGGTTAATAAATCGTAATTTACCTTGTAGCCGGTGAGCGCTTCATATTTTTCGACAAATTCATCGAAGTAAGCCAAACCACTGCACCTCACCCCACCTTCGCCATCCGGCGTGCCAAGCATTTTGCAGCGGTTGTAGGCCAGATCTTCATGAAAGTCGCCCAGGTGACACAGCTCCCAGTCGAGAATAGCGTTTATCTGCTCATTATCGTCATACATGAAATTACCACTGCGATAATCGCCGTGGACGATGACTGGCTTATCAACCACCGGCATATTTTCTTTCAGCCAGACCGCCGCTTGTTCCATTATCGGGTGGGCTTCCAGGGTGTCCTCCTGCCAAATTCTTTCCCACAGACCAAGGGACCATTGGTTAGCTTCGGTGGTGCCGGGTGTGGGCGCATCAAAAGCGGATAAATCTTTGTTCGGCCAATCGACGGTGTGGATGGCCGCGAGATGATGGATAAATTGATCTTTCAGGGCCTCACGCAGATCCGGCTCGAAAACCATGCCCAGGCCAGTGGGTTTGTCTCCGCCTTCGGGTTGCACCGTGCCTTCTAAAAAAGCCGCGATCAGGAACGGATGGCCCAGGCTTTCGGGGGTGTGATCTACCCAGAAAATCTCTGGTACCGGGACTTCTCCCCACATCGCACGGAGTACCTGGGCTTCTCTAAGGCGATGGGTTTCCACCACCGATTCGGCAGGATCCATGCGTAGGATGAGTTTGCGGGTTTCTCTTTCCCCTGTGGGGTTTTCCCCGGCGGTTCTGTTCCAGGTTAAATCAAAGGTGAATTGCTCTTTTGATGCGCCGCCGGTTAGCCGTTTCAGGTTTTCGAGCACGGTATCATTCTGCCCGGTGACCAATTTTACATAGCTAATCAGATGGGCTTCCAGTTCGCTAAAGTCGGTTTTGTGAGCACCGCTTTGAGTGCGATTGACCAGCTTTTGGGTGAGCACATCGTCCAGGGTTTTTTCTACTGGATAGGTGGCCCTGATAGATTCAATCCATTCGGTTGAGGGCTGGGCGCGGAGTTCGAGGGTCTTGGTGTAGGTCATAGTTGTTTTTGTCTTTTTATTATGGCTAGCCTGGGTTTTATCTGAAACTTTAAGCGCAGTTCCAGGAGTATGGAGACCAAGCTGTTTCGATTCATCTCCATACTGCCTGTTAACACTAATGAGGTGATAACTTACCTGACCACAACTTAACCGCTGCTGACGTCCTGAACCTCGCCCCAGCCAATCACACCATCCATTTCCCAGCGCAAAAATGACTGGGTGGCATAAATGAATGGCCAGGGTTGCCAGGGATTTGACGTGAACGCGGTGCCGTTTAGTTTGTGGGTTTTGCCGCGTTTGTCTTCTACTTCGAGTTCCATATATTGGTGCAAGTTACCGTTGCGGCGGAGTTTGCCGGAACCTTTAGTGAGGCCGTAAACCTCACTTCCTTCCCGAACGTAGCCATGGACAATGGCAGAGTAATCATTGAGATCGTCGGGGTTAATCGCCCACAGACAGTGAACGCTGACATCGTGGTCAAAGTTGGCATTGAGCCAGCAGAAGTTCTTGAACTGATCTTCCTTGCGCTCGCCCCAGCTGTGATCCATGCTAGATACGCAATCGATATCATAGGTCTTGCCATCGATGGTGAACTTGCCCGTGACTCGGCCGCTTTGATCCCAGTGCCCGGCGTAAGCGGTTGC
>JAHRWI010000185.1 GCA_019090225.1 Porticoccaceae bacterium | reverse complement strand
TCGTCGGCAGCGTCAGATGTGTATAAGAGACAGGCTCTAATCAGTTCGATTAATTTTCGCACCACGACCTTCCCGAAAATAATCCGGCTCCCCCGCCGCCCAGACTTCTCCGAGCATTTGATAGCCGCCATCAACCGACAAGGTTTCGCCAGTAATAAATTCGCCAGCCGGGGAACCCAGATAAGCACAGGCCTCGGCGATATCCCAGACATTCCCCGCCCTGCGTGAGGGATTAGCGTACTTAAATTTCTCAGCGGCTTCTCGGGAATAATTGCGCAGGCCATTAGAAGCGATAGCGCCCGGTGATACACAATTGACACGGATATTCAGGGGTGCCCATTCCACCGCAACACTTTTACTCACGTAGACCACCCCGGCACGAGCCGCCGCCGAATGCGTGGTCTGGAGGGTTCCTCGATAAATATTGACCACGATGTTGATGATGTTGCCGGGTTGCCCTTCATCGCGCCAACGCCTGGCTGCCGTTTGCATCATGTACCAGGTACCGTTGAGATTCGTGTCGATGACTGCATTCCAGCCCTTGTCAGAAAAATCGATGGAGTCCTGAGCAAACTGGCCACCACCATTATTGATCAACACATCCAGGCCGCCGAATTCATCCCAGACCCGATCGATCAATATTTGCACCGCTTCCGGCTCGCGAATATTCATAGGGTGAGTCATCAGCTTCACCGCCTGGTGCTCGATAACGCCCTCGCGAATTAGCGCAGCGGTCTCTTCAAGTAGTTCTCCGCGACGACCACAGATCACCACATTGGCCCCCAGCCGGGCATACAAAACCGCTATGCCGCGACCAATGCCAGTGCCGCCTCCCGAAATCAAAACGGTCTTGTCTTTAAACAACTGGCTATCGTAGACAGAGGGCTGCGTTAATAGCTCGGCGTCATCCAGGCCAAATAAATCTTTGTCGTCGCTTGTTTCGTTGCTCATATCACTCTTATTTTCACTTTACTCTGTCGCGATCTTACCTCTACCCTACTCTCTAGTAATGTTCAGGGCGTCTCAAAATACTCTGGCTTACCATTAGGCCAGGCCTCACCCCACAAACGTTGCCCGCCATCCACCGTGACGCACTCGCCGGTAATAAACTTGCCCGATGAGGTACCGAGGTAGACCACGGATTCGGCAATATCCATGGCATCCCCACATTGCAACATAGGGTTGGCGCGGTGAAAATCTTTGGCGGCTTCTTCCGGGTAAACATTCAGGCCCGGTGTCGCGATGGTACCCGGGGCCACACAGTTGACTCTTATATTGTGGGGTGCCCACTCCACCGCCACACTACGACTGGCAAACACCACCCCAGCACGGGCCGCACAGGTATGAGCAATACCCGGCATACCTCGCCAGATATCAGCGACAATGTTGACGATGTTGCCAGGCTGACCGTGATCCCGCCAATGCTGCGCAGCTTTTTGCATCATGTACCAGGTGCCATTCAGGTTGGTATCGATCACCGCCTTCCAGCCATTGACGGAAAAATCAATGGCCTCCTGAGGGAATTGACCACCACCATTGTTAACCAATATATCCAACTTGCCGTATTTCTCCCACACTGTGTCCATCAACTTTTCTACGGACTCAGGGTCACGAATAGTCATGGCCATGGTGTCGATATCGCGGCCCAATCGCTGCTTGATGCCTTCAGCCGTGGCATCCAGGTTTTCCTGGTTGCGACTGCAGATCATTACATCTGCACCCAGACGAGCGAACAGATAAGCCATAGCGCGGCCCAGGCCGGTGCCGCCCCCAGAGATAATCGCCGACTGCCCTGCTAATAAATCATCACGATAGACCGTGGGATAAACCGCAATTTCATCATCGTTCAAACCCCAGGATTTGGGTTCGCTTTGTTCTTCAGTGTTTGTCATTCGCTGCAACTACCCACCACTTGTTTATGCCAAAAAATAAGCGTGCTATTTATTAAGCCCCATTTACTGAGGCTTATTTGTTAAGCCTTACTTATTCAGTCTTATTTATTAAGAAAGTTAAGCGCGAGGCCCGGTCGCGGCCAGTCCACAGAGACCAGGCGCCCGGTAGTACCCAGAGTAATGTAAGCGGTTTTCAGGTCGGGCCCGCCAAAGCATATATTGGTGGTACCACGATCCGGGAAGGAGATGTGCTCAACCTCGGAACCATCCGGCGAGACTACGGTAATACCACCGTTGGCCAATGTCGCCACACAAATATTGCCCGCACTGTCTACCGCCAATGAATCGAACAACTGGTGACCGGGCACACCCACCACTAGATTGCCGCGCACGGGGCCACCAACTTTTTGCTTGCCACCAGCAGCAAACTCGCCGGGACCAGCCAGGTCGAAAGACCACAGTCTGCCAGTAGGTGTTTCGGCTACATATAAAGTTTTTTCATCCGGCGACAGGCCAATGCCGTTGGGGCCGTCCATGGGGAAAACCATTTCAGTAATTTTTGAGCCATCGGGCTGAGCATAGAAAATACCGGTGAGATCACGGGAGCGAGAATGGTGCTTGCCATGATCGGTAAACCAGAACCCGCCAGCGGCATCAAAGACAATATCGTTAGGGCCTTTTAAAAGTTCGCCATCACACTCGGTGTAAAGCACTTCGACTTCCCCGGTATCGATATCGACCCGCTGGATACTTCCGCCCTTGTAATCTTTGGCGATGCCCCCGGGAGATATTTTGCCATTGCGCTCAGTCCATTCGAAACCGCCGTTGTTGCAGATATAGCATTTACCGTCAGGGCCAATGGCCGCGCCATTGGGGCCACCGCCAGTTTCAGCGACCACACTGACGGTACCATCCGGGCTCACCCGGGATAAGCGCCCGCCAACGATTTCGACCACCAGCACACCGCCATCGGGCAGCGCCACCGGCCCTTCTGGAAACATTAACCCCGATGCGATTTCAGTAAATTCAGTCATTCCTTCCCCATCCCCTGTTTGTTTAGTTGAGTGTTATTCCATCTGTAAAATTTAGCCACGCCAAGTCAGTTTGCATCAATTTATGAGTCTTATTTGAACAAACATAGCAGCATTGCAAGCTCAACATACTCGCTAGATTATTGACAATATCGCTATTTGATCGACGACTACAAGTACTGCGCAACAGTCTTTCGTCAGTTGTGGCGGCGTTGAGTATAGTCATAACTTAGGTATGCTGGCGATCACCTTTTTTAAGAAACCTGTACTACAGGCCTATTTTTCATGGCTTGTCACCCACTATACTTAGGTCAGTTCCAGCACTAAGACACTTGGACAACCCGCAAAATAACGAGCTAATAATCGGAGGCAGTAAATGAATTTCAGTGACAAGGCAGTGATTACCGGGGTCGGCGATACGCCCTACACCCGTGGTGGCGACAAAACTTCCGTCCAGTTAATGCTGGAGGCCATTCGTAATGCCTGTGCCGATGCGGGCCTTAAGCCCAACGAGTTGGACGGCATTATCCCGCCGATGATGGATACTTATTCCGAAGAGCTGGCAGCCAACCTGGGCATTGCCGATATGCGCTACTCAGTAACCGTTCATACCGGTGGCGCCAGTGCAGTCACCGGCTTGCAGGATGCCGCTATGGCCGTGGCCAACGGCCTGGCCAATCACGTTTGCGTGGTGGTGGGCTGGAATGGCTATTCTGCTTTGCGGCCTAAACCCGGCCATAAACCCAATCGAAGCCTGCGCGAAACTGCGATGTCTTTGTCCACCAAAGATTATTACTTTCCCTACGGTGTCGCAGCCCCTGTTCAACTCTATGGCTGGATAGCGACCCGGCACCAGCAAATTTATGGCACTCAGCCAGAAGACACCGGTGCCATCGCCATGGCCGCACGCAAACATGCCCAGCTAAACGACAACGCCATGATGCAGGGTCAGGAACTGAGCATGGAGCAGTACCTCAATGCCCGTTGGATATCAGAACCCTTCCGCCTCAATGACTGTTGTCTGGAAACCGATGGTGCCTGCGCGGTGATCGTCTCCAGTCCGGAGCGCGCCAAAGACCTGGCCAAAAAACCTATTTATATCTCCGGCGCGGCAGAGGGTCACCCCTACCCTGCCGATGACATCGCCGCACGACCCGACCCCTTCGAGATCGGCCTGTCCTTCGCTGCCCAGAAAGCCTTCGATATGGCTGGCGTTAAAGTCCACGACATGGACTTTATGGAGATTTATGACTGCTTTACCTACGTCGTCTTATTGCAGATGGAGGCCATGGGCCTGTTCGAGCGCGGCGGCATAGCCGACTACCTGAAAGGCGGCACAATCGAGCTAGGCGGAGCCTGCCCCATCAACACCCATGGTGGCCTGCTCAGTGAAGGCCACGTCTGGGGTGCCAACCACATTGTTGAAGCTACCCGCCAGTTACGTGGCGAATGTGGCGAACGCCAGGTGAAGGATGCCAAGCTCGGCCTGGTAACTGGCTGGGGCGATCTAGGTGATGGCAGTATTGCCATTCTTCATAATTAACTAGAATAAACCTACCTAACATATTGATATAAAATACTTATATCATAAATAAATCCCTGTATAAAAATTAGCTTAAAGAACAAATGGAGAACTCATCATGACCGGCCCACTTCCCCAGGCACGACCCATACCTAAATCTTCCGATCACCTGAATGGCCAATTTTGGGAGCATTGCAGCAATGGCAAACTGTTCTTCCAACAGTGCACAGAGTGCGACACCTGGCGACACATGCCTCGCTATATGTGCGCCAAATGTGGTTCCGACGAATGGGAATGGAAAGAATCCAGCGGCAAAGGCGTGATCTTTTCGTGGATCATTACCCACCAGGCCATGCATCCAAAATTTCGTGATGAAACCCCCTATGCCGCCATCGTGGTGGAAATGGAAGAAGGTGTACGCTTTGTCAGCCGACCGCTGGGTATTGGCAATGATGAACTGGCCATTGATATGCCGGTTCAGGTAATTTTTGAAAAGATAGAAGACGATTACGCATTGCCCTTATTTAGAAAGCTGTAGATTTACCAAGCTCTGGATTTACGAAGCGCTAGTTTAAGAACGCCGATAAGCTTCCGTCGATCGTTAACAGGAAAGAAAAATATGTCTGAAACAAACCACGTCTGGCGCTTACGTAAACGACCCATTGGCGAGATCAGCAACGACGTACTCAGTTTTGCCGAAGAAGCCATTCCCGAACCCAATGACGGCGAGTTTCTAATTCGGCTGAATTATCTATCCCTCGATCCCACCAATCGCATCTGGATGAGCGACATGGATCAATACATGCCGCCGGTGGAACTGGACGATCCCATGCGCGGCCTGGTTTGTGGCACGGTGCTTAAATCCAGGCACCCAGACTATAACGAAGGCATGATAGTCAGCGGCCTGGGTAGCTGGTCGGATTATCAGCTCGGCTCCCCTGCAACTATGTCACCCCTGGGCGATACCGGCCCGGTAGCCGTCGTGGATGCTTTCAGCACCCTGGCATTGGTTGGGCCCACAGCCTATTTCGGGCTGCTCGACGTCGGCCAGCCCAAAGCGGGCGAAACCGTAGTGGTCTCTGCTGCTGCGGGTGCCGTAGGTTCTATCGTCGGGCAAATCGCAAAAATTAAAGGCTGCCATGTGGTCGGTCTTGCTGGTAGCGACGACAAATGCGCCTGGATTAACGATGATCTCGGCTTTGACAAAGCGATCAACTACCGCACCCAAAACATTACCCAGGCATTGGTAGCAGCCTGCCCCAATGGCATTGATGTGTACTTTGATAACGTCGGCGGCGATATTCTTGATGCCTGCCTGAAACTCATGAATCTAAAAGGCCGCATATCGACCTGCGGGCTGATCTCCCAATACAACGCGACGGAAGCCATTGGTCCGGCTAATTACGCGATGATCCTGATGCAACGCTTGCGGGTAGAAGGTTTTATCGTGCTCGATTACGCGGAGCGCTACCCGGAGGCCATTGCCGCCTTAAGTCAATGGATGGCGGAGGGAAAAATTAAAGTCCGCACTCAAGTGATTGACGGTCTGGACAATGCCCTGGAAACCTTGAAGACCCTTTATACTGGTGAGAATACGGGCAAGCTAATTATTCGAGTTGAGGATATCTAATCTAAGCACCTCCGGTAACTGATACACTTCGGCTGACATATCAGCGATGCTCCATCACGCCTCTACTTACCCAAATTAAGCACGCCGTTTGAACACTCCAAAAAGATTCCCTCGAATAGATTGGATATGGATAGCCATGCCACACAAGCTTTATACACAGACCTTTCTAGCTTGGTGGATGTCACTTCTCGCTGGCTTGACGTCACCGACATGCTTTGCCAACGATACCGCGAAGCGACTGTTTGATGAGAGCGCACCGATGGTATTCCAGGTTAAGGTCATCGATAAAGGCTCTGGCAACAAATCAACCATTGGCTCTGGATTTCAGATTGCACCCTCAGGGGTTATCGCCACGAACTATCATGTTGTCTCCAAATATGTGCTGGACAAAGAGCAGCACTCTATCGAAGTGCTGGATCACAACGATATGCCCGTGGCAGCATCACTCATAAATTTCGATGTGGTTCATGACCTTGCCTTACTCCAGCTTAAGCAAGCCCAGGAGCCATCATTTACCCTAAGCCTGGAGCCACTGCTCCAGGGCACACGCATCTACTCTATGGGTAATCCCCATGATCTAGGCATGACCATTATCGAAGGCAATTACAACGGCCTGGTTGAGGGCTCTCGCTATCAGAAATATCTATTCTCCGGCTCCTTGAACGGCGGCATGAGCGGTGGCCCGGTACTCGATAGCGACGGAGAAATTATCGGCGTGAATGTTTCCAAAGGTGGCGAACAGCTGAGTTTTTTAGTCCCGGTTACGCACTTAAATAACTTAATGGCACAGGGCTATACGCCTTTAGATTCGGAGCAATATAAAACTCACACTCTGAATTCTCTCATTGAAGATCAGGACGAATACTACAAGGCCCTGTTTGAACTCGACTGGCAGACAAAGGCTTTCCAGCAATTTGAATTGCCTGACAAAATCCATGAATCCCTTAAGTGCTG
>JAHRWI010000184.1 GCA_019090225.1 Porticoccaceae bacterium | reverse complement strand
GCCTGGATCTGCTGCGCAAAAACAGCCTGTGGGGCACGTATTTACGCTTTCTGAAAGGTTTATCAGCTCAGGCGACTAACTCGGTTGTACGGCATTACGCTCAGCAAGAGCTGGCTGAATATTTGACCGATACCGAAAACGACCTGGCGATGGAGGCCCTGACCGGCTATCTGGTATTGGCTACCTTGAATCCTGAGCACCTTTACACCTTTGCTGAGCAGCGATTTAAGGCCGGGGATTACCAGTCAACCTTACGATCCCTGGCGTTGTTACCCCAAACTGATCAAAGTGCTCAGCTGGGATTATGGACAGCAATACAACTCCAGCAATGGCGTTTATATGAGCATCTACTCAATTTTGTCGAAGCAGAAAATCGCGATTTCTACACGGGGCTGCAAGCATTATTTGCCGGTGATATAGAAGCCGTGCATAGCTTATGGGGACTGGAGGAGCAGGGGCAAGGAGGCTTGTCTGTTCTGGACTACCTTGAGCAGACAAGCTTTCCGTCGGTGCATATTCCGCAAGCGCCGAAGCCTTCCAGATTAACGGTGATATCGGCGCCAGAGTTGTTTAATGTTTGGAATCCCTTGCGCCAAAGCTACAACATGCAATATCAGGTGAGACCGCAACAGGGCTTGAAAACAAGCATAACTGGTCCGGCAGAAGTGTTGCTAGACCTCCGTCAGTTAAAAGCTAGAAGCGATGACAGGTCTGATGACTGGGTAAAAATACAGTTGGATGATCAATCTTATCTGATGCCAATTAATGGCAGTGATGTAATTTCGGCCCTTACCATCAAAGGTTACGGCAAATTGATGGGGGCGACACAGACTACCCGATTCAACATCGGCCCCGGCCAGCATAAGATTAGTATTACTCCGCAGTACGGGCCAATGGCCGTCGATGTAACGGTCATGGCCTCAGCGATACCGGACTTGATCTCGGCCACAGGTGCTCGAGATTGTGAGTTCGTGTCTCAATGGCAATTGGTTGATGGCTCGTCACTATCTGACACCTGTGTAGGGACATTGGCGGGCCAAGACCAGCTAGAGGGTTCTCCCACCGACGTAAACACATCGTCGGTCACGCCAGTTAATGTCTTTAATAGCCACCCGGATGTGCAGGTGCTGACTCGGCAAATTTGGCAATGGGAACAGAATGGCAAGCGGGAAGATCAATCATTGCAGGATATTGCTACTGCCCTGATACGCTACGCCAGTGACTGGCAATATCGCATTTTAAAGCAGCGCATGTCGAAGTATTACGGCTTTGAGCTCTTAAACCCCACTCAGTCTGCAGGTCGCAAGGTTATTGAAGCCCCGGGCTTACCGATTGAATCACCAGTGGCAAGGTTGGCCGCCGCCGCCAAGGGCTACCAGACTCAGAAAGGTACTTTATATGGGCCCGGTGAGCAGGTTAAATTCGCCCTGGAGTTACCAGCAGCGGTACAGGCTCAACTACTTGTGACCAGATATTCCAGTGCCTTTACTTATATTCCTGAGACCCAAATAACAGTTCAGCAGGACGGCAAAACCCTGGTTCAGAAGTCTCTTCAGGGTTCTAAGACCAGCAAAATAAACTTGTCTCTTAATGCGGGTCATCGCGACCTGGCCGTGTCGTTCAATAACGATAATTTCGACCAGTTGTTTACTGTCGATTTCATGATTGCCGATGGCCAGGACGGCTGGCGTCAGGGTGCGCCCCTCAAGCGTCGCCGTCTAAATACCGCCAGTGCTCAGTCACCATTGCAATACTATCTACCTCGAGCGACGCTATTACGTATTGATGAATATGATCGAGTAGGCAATGTTCGTAGTTATCATCATATGCACGACAAGGCTGGTTTTTATACCCTTAATGCCAGTGACAAGGATGACAAAGCCTTTCGGGTCTTCAAGCTCAAACGGCGAGATAAAATCGTACTGCCGACCTATGTACCCGAGACAAATACTGTATCGGAGGCTAATGCGCTAGCGAGTGCCGAACCGGTCCGCATGCTCAAACCTGCAAAGCCTGTTTTGAATCTGGCCGAATATCAAGGTGGTACCGACCTTGGCGGTGGTAGCCTCGTCGATAATAGAGGTAATACTTGGGGGCTGTACTACCGAGGTCAAAGCCGATTAAATTTTGATGAAGGCAATAGCGCGGCGAAGGAGCGCTTCCACGAATTTGGTGCTCAGCAGCGTGATTATGACAGCCATGTAGGGCGCTACCGACGCTTAGATATCCTCAGTCGTTTTCACGAATCCGGCGAAATTGTGTTGGGCGCTAAGGCTTATATCGATTGGCGAACCAGGCAGCCTGGTCAGATGCTGTATTCCAAAATGTCAGCTTATTATCAGTTGGCTGATGGCGCTCGGTCCTCTGCGTGGTCTGGCCGGGCCGACTTTGGCTGGCAGCAGCGTTCAACCTTGACCGATACGGTTCGTAATCAGATTGACCTGTCGGGGTTTTATCTGCGCGTTGCCGACCTGGACCGCGACCGCCAGAGTTGGGATAACGATGTTTATTCAGCCTACAAAAAAGACCACGAAAACGGTCTTAAGCTGAGTAATACACTGCGTTACAGGCCCTTTAAAGATATCGAATTATTCACTCGATTTAGCGCCCGTAGTAACCCTTTAAATCAGCATTTTGATGGCGACTCCGCCTCCCTAAACCTTGGTGCCCAGGCCTATCTTGAGGGCAGTGTCCTTAATGCGAAGTTTGAGCGCTACCGATTTTTTGCCGATGATGACCGTACTCGGCAAAGTGATAAGGATGTTTGGACATTGGGTGTACAACACAACTTGTGGCGTAGTCAGGGCGCCCATTGGCGCGTCAAAGCCTTGATCGCTTATGACGATACCAATGACGAGAGTACGGTGAATTTTGGCATTGGTTGGAATGATACCCAGGGTCGGGGTATCAGCGATTTCAGACTAAATGAATTTCCTTTTCGGGATCTTTATGATCTGCAGGCAGACCAGCAGATGTCGAATGACAAAATTAAACCGAAATAATGACGAACTCAGGACAGCTTAAAGACTTACTGCAACAGGATATATATTCACCCTGGGATAAATTGTATAAAGCGGCTATAAAACGGCTACTTGTACAATATGAGCAGTGGCAGGGACGTCATCTGGTTTACGATGATGATTTATCGATCAACGACAGCATCAAATATGTCAACTTTCTGCTGTACGAAATCAGCGCAGCGACGGTAAGAATCGATCTATACCAAAGTGATTATGCGACGTTTTACAGTGCTTACACTCGGGCGGTGGACACTATTGAACAAGATATCCATCTGCTCAAATTTTGCAAGGTACTGGGTGCTAACGCCAAGCAACTAAGAGCTGATAAAAAGGCATTAAACCGCTGGTTTGATGTGGATGCCGTCACCGAGCGCTCTCTGCGCTTGCAGCATGATGAAGAAGTGCAGCTTTCCTTTGTCGTCTCAAGATTGCCAGTTTTTATGAGCGTGCTTATGACCGGTGATGGGGAGGCGGAAAAGCTGGTAAGTTGGCAGCGGTTTCAATTTGACAAAGTGCTGATGCCGCTATTGCTCTATAAGGGTGACGAGCGAGTCAGGGTGGCGGCTTTTAAGGCCCTTAGCCAACTGATATTGCCACTGTCAAGCGCCAGTATACAAGCGCTACCTGCAGATATAGTGCGCTACATCTATCGTTTTGCCATGGATAAATCTCAGCCGATCTGGAATCAGGTAGAGGCATTACATTTACTCGGTAATATCAATCCTCAAGAGTTGATTACTATTTTCGCCGGGCGCCTTGAGCAGAGCGAACAGTATGGCCGAGATGACATGTTTTTTCGCTATTACATGGTATTGGAGATCGGCAGGAGGCTGAGCGATTGCCCAGAGTTAATAGAGTTTTTGCCCAGGATACTTGCCGATCCTAGTCCCTATGTTCGTAAAGCCTTCGCGGAAATACTTGTTGAGTTGCCCTATGACACGGGACTTGATGCCGTTAAAAAATTGTTTCAGGACGAGTGCTCACCAGTACGGGCAGCCATGCTACTTCAGATACCGAACTTGATAGAAGCGCATCAGCGGGTTGAACCATTTTTTGGCTTGCTGCTAAGACAACTAGAAATCGAACAGGACGACTTTGTGATCCGCGCAGGTTTACATGTTGCCTGCGCCAGTTATCAGCAGGTCATAGCTTTGTCGTTATCCCGAGCACAAAATATTCAACAACCCCTGACGCAACTCGAATCATTGCTGACCAGCCTGCATACGGAGGCCGACTCGACAAAAGTCAGGCGGTGGGCTGCGCAAACCCGGGAACAACTCTGGGCGGGTCTTTATCAAGGGCACGGTCAACGAGATGTACAAAGACATGCTCCGCTAACTACGCTATTTGATCTAGAGCCTGGGCAATCGCAACGACTTAATAAAGCTCAGCGGGCATCTATCAGAGACACCTCGGCAATGCGTTGGTTAGCCACAAAAACCGCCAATGATTTTGGCTTTGATATTGGCAGCAAACGTCTGACCCGGGATAGTAAAGCTGGGTTTCGCCTGTGGCGTTTTTTATTCGAGTGGCGTAATCCAGCGACCGATAAACGACAGAATTATAATCATCAAAAAGGACGTTTATACTCAGGTCTTGACTACATACCCGCTCACCATCTCGCCGAGGTTAGTGCCACTAAAGTGCCGGGAGAGCCCCTGCACATCAGCGAGGAAGGAGGCTGGCGACCTTATCTGCCATTAGTCGATCAAGTCATTTCGAGCCTTGACCAAAATTGGCCAACACAGCCCCTGAAGATTTATAGCAGCGAAGGTATTACTTACCTTCTACCACCCACGGGTTTTTTTAAACGGCTATATGCCCGGATACAGCTGACACTACGTTTTGCCGAATATGCGAAATTGCGTAATTGGTCCTGCGATGACAATCATGGCCCGGATGCCTATGCCCGGGCGTTGACAAAGCTTGGGTTTACACTTTCGATCACCTCACACCTGGATAGCCAGGGTAAACCCTACCCAAAGGATTCTAAAATAGCCCATTTCTTCCCTGCAATTGTGCCCGTGTTTTTATTGCCGTGGTGGAGTGAGTTTCAGGCCTACTTTTTCTCGGTTTATCAAAACACTATCACCCAGCTAACTT
>JAHRWI010000010.1 GCA_019090225.1 Porticoccaceae bacterium | reverse complement strand
TTGATAGCTCACCGACGCTGCCGGTTAATAACAGTGCCGGTGCCGCAGAAACACGGGGATCGAAGGGTTTAATGATGACCTGTTCAAGATCAGGATCGTAGAGCCAGAGCGTAAGTCCATCGGAAATCAGCCATTGCTCCATAGGGCTATCGATTATCCAGCGGATTTTCCCCGGCGCGGAAACCTGCATGTGGCCGGTGTTATCCTGAATCTGATAATCATCTGCCGAATACAGTTGCTGATGAAAATCGGCGCTGACGCTACTCAAGGGTTCGAGAAGTTTTTTTAATTCAAGTACGGCATTAATTTCTGCTGCATTTTTTTCGGGCTCATTCAGGTCATCCGCCGCTACCTGGGCCAGGCAGATGTGACAAAACAATATCAATGCAATGAGTGACTTAATCATCGGGAGCTTCTTATAAATACCTGTTGTTAAACGCTTATGACTAAGCACTGCTACTAAGCACTTCTGCTAAGCGCTTCTATTAGGCACCAGCACTTCGCGGCTGCCATTAGTGCTCATTTCACTGACGACACCCGCCACTTCCATCGCCTCAATAAGGCGCGCAGCTCGGTTGTAACCGACTCTTAATTTCCGTTGTACGGACGAAATGGACGCACGGCGACTTTCAATCACGTAGTTGACGGCTTCGTCATAAAGGGCATCATTTTCACTATCATCCTTGCTCGATTCATCACCACTGTAACCCGGCACCTCAATATTGGCAGTGGCGTCACCGTCGGTGATTTCATCCAGATAGTCCGGCGCACCGCGCTCTTTGAGATCAGCAACGACTTTATGGACTTCATGGTCGTCAACAAATGCACCGTGTACCCGAACCGGTACACCGCTTCCGGCGGGCAGATACAGCATGTCGCCGTGGCCGAGCAACTGCTCAGCGCCGCCCTGGTCAAGAATCGTTCGAGAATCAATTTTAGATGACACCTGGAAGGCCATTCGGGTCGGCACATTGGCTTTGATCAAGCCGGTAATCACATCTACTGACGGACGTTGGGTGGCTAAAATTAGATGTATGCCCGCAGCCCTCGCCTTTTGTGCAATACGGGCAATCAGTTGTTCGACCTTTTTGCCGACGATCATCATCATGTCGGCAAATTCATCAATGACCACGACGATATTCGGGAGCTTGGTAAGCTCTGGTGCCGTGCCAGCCTGGTACTCGCCATCGACCAGCGTCAGGGGATCAACCTGCCAAAAAGGATCTACCAGGGGTTCCCCAGCTTCAATGGCGTCAAGAACCTTACGGTTGTAACCCGCCAGGTTTCTGACCCCAAGAGCCGCCATCAATTTATATCGTCGCTCCATCTCGCCAACACACCAGCGCAAACCACTGGCGGCATCTTTCATGTCGGTAATAACCGGTGTCAATAAGTGGGGGATATCATCATAAACGGCCAATTCGAGCATTTTCGGATCGACCAGAATAAGCCGCACATCTTCGGGTGAAGATTTGAACAGCAAACTCAGCAGCATAACGTTAATGCCTACGGATTTACCGGAGCCAGTCGTACCCGCTACCAGTAAATGAGGCATTTTACCCAGATCGGCGATCACCGGCTGACCAGAAATATCATGGCCTAATGCCAGAGATATAGGTGACTTAGCCGCGTCATATTCGGGGCTGGCCAGGACATCTCCCAGATGCACCATCTCTCGATGCTCATTAGGAATTTCTATGCCAATGACCGATTTCCCGGGAATCACTTCCACCACTCGAACACTCACCACTGCCAGCGAGCGGGCCAAATCCTTGGCCAAATTAGTGATGCGACTGACTTTTATGCCCGGTGCAGGTTGCACTTCAAACCGAGTGATCACTGGGCCTGGTAAGACCTCGACTACTTCTACACTGATACCAAAATCCTGCAGCTTTAATTCGAGCAATCTCGACATCGCCTCAAGAGATTCTTTGGAAAAGCCTTTACCGCTGGCTCCTGCACTACGATCGAGCAAACTAATAGGCGGCAACTCTCCGCTATAAGGTTCTTTGAACAGTGGCTCCTGCCGCTCCTGCTCAACCCGCGCACTGATGGCTTTAACGGGTGCAGGGGTGTTGATGACCGGTTCTACCCTGTCTATCAATATGCGAGTTTTTTTCTCAACCGATTGCTTGCGAACTTCCGTAGCCGCGTCGGACAGCTCCTGCTCTTTACGCCGGGCCAACAGCTCAATGACTTGTGAGCGGCAGTACTCGAAGGCCAGGAGGGAGATACGTCCGGTCTTATCCATCAGCCCGAGCCACGAAAGGTCGGTAAATACCGTCACACCAAACAGGAATACGGCCAGCAGAATTAAGGTGCTGCCCACGTAGCTAAACGCCGAAGCTACCGAGCCGCCCACGGCACTACCGAGGATGCCGCCAACGCCATTGGGCAATCCTGATACACCGCCGCCATGGTGCAACTCGGCAAGAGCCGAAGCTGTGGTCATCACTAACAACAGTCCCACTGCGCGCAAACAAAACGTTACCCAGTCAAAACCGTTATCGGCCACTTTGCGCTGTTGAAACACATTCCAGGCGCGCATGATCAACAACAAAGGGAATAAATACGCTAGCCAACCGGCCATGGAATACAAAATATCGGCGGACCAGGCACCCGCCACCCCAGCGGCATTGTGTACAGGCCCACCGGTACCGGCGTAGGAAAAACTCGGATCATCACGAGAATAGGTGCTTAGAGAAATTAGCAGATAGGCACTAACGGCAAACCAGCCGATCAGCGCGCCTTCCTGCCTGAGCAAGTGCTGTCGCCACGGGGATATCGCCTCCTGCTTAGGCTCAGCTTTTTTACTGGTCTCTTTCTTTGCCTTGGCGGACGATTTTGTGGCTGCCACGTAAGTTCTTACCTCTTTGCAAAAATCTCTGTACTGAATCGTTTATTCACTGTTAATACCCGCTCAAGCCATAAAAATAAGCCCATAAAACCGACATCGAACCTTGGTCTCCGGGCCTGGCTTTCTTTATTATAGCGCCCTGCTCTCAGCTCTTCGGGCCTTAGCTCTCCGATAAGCGCAAGCAGGACGCTGGCGGGTACTGTAAACGCCAGGACGATAAGCATCACAACACACATCACAACAAATAGAGATTAGTGAAATATTATGGCTGAACATTCCCATCACCGATTAATTATCCTGGGCTCCGGACCCGCCGGTTGGTCAGCGGCAATTTACGCTGCTCGGGCCAACCTCAAGCCGGTGGTTATAACTGGCGTACAACAAGGTGGTCAGTTAACTACCACCACCGATGTCGATAACTGGCCTGGAGACTGTGACGGCGTACAGGGTCCAGACTTAATGTTACGAATGCAAAAACATGCCGAACG
>JAHRWI010000183.1 GCA_019090225.1 Porticoccaceae bacterium | reverse complement strand
TTCAGTAATTGACTGATCATTTGGCCTATGGAAGGAGGATGTGTAGCCTTTTTCACGGTATTAACATGAGCAGGATTATCGCTGACACCGATGATAAAGAGTTTCTCTGCGCCTAATCTCAAGGCTGAACTTAAGGGTTTGAGCTGCCGAACAGCGCCATCACCGTAGTAGTTTTGATCAATAGATGTTGCCGGAAAGATAGTCGGGATCGCTGATGAGGCCAGGAGATGGTCAATGGATAATCCGGTACGAATACCTACCCGACGATTACGTTGCCAGGTGTCGTGATTACCCTGAAAGAAAGTCACCGAGCGCCCGGTGCTGTAGTCCATTGCCGTGGTGCTGACGGCCGTTAGCTCGCCACTGGCGATAGCTTCATCGATATAGCGAAAGCGTATCAGTTGTTCGAGAAGCCCTCGCAGCGGCGTATTGTCGAGCAGGGCAACTGGACGTTTTTTGCTGTAACCGCTATGCAGGAGTGACAGTAATAATCGGGCAGTATTTTTTGCCACACCAAGAGTATCGGTTCGATAGACGTTTTCGGCTCGCAAATTACTCCAGATAGATTCCAGTTTGCGCACGCGCAGTCGCAGGTATCCGGGTCTGCCGGCAATGGCCAGGGCATTAATGGCCCCCGCAGAGGTGCCGCAGATGATGGGGAAGGGGTTATGGCTTCGCCGAGGTAAGAGTTCGGACACCGCTTTGAGGACGCCGACCTGATAAGCGGCGCGTGCGCCACCACCGGATAATACTAATGCTGTGGTCATTGAAGGTTATGTGGTTCCTGATTGTTTGTATTTAAGCTGTTTTTTCAGTTTTCAGTTTTCAGTTTCAAGCTTCAGCCACTAAAAAATTCCCATCGTTAAGCCCGCTGCCATGGCCTGACCCAGCTCAGAACATCTCTCGATATCCTGGGCACACAGCTCACCTTTAGCAATCACCGGCTCTGCGACTTTTCTCAAGGGATAACCGAGTGCTATTCTGTCAATTTCCCGCACTGCTCCCGTACCATCATTGCCTGCACTGACGAATACGCCGTAGGGCAAGTTGATCTGATGGGGCTCGGCTGGATAGTAAGTGCGATCAAAAAAATCCTTTAGTGCGCCGCTCATATAGCCAAAGTTTTCCGGCGTGCCAAATATAATGCCATTAGCCCATAATAAATCATCAAGTGTCGCATCAAAGGCTTTTTTCAGCAGGACATTAACATCAGCCTCCTGCCGGGCACCTGCACAAACAGCCTCAGCGAGGTGGTCGGTTTTATCACTCTGGCTATGATAGATGATGAGTAAGTTTGTCATGGTGGGTCATACTGCAAGGCTAATTAAAATGGGAATTATCCCTGAATCTGGTATTTAAGCATTTGGAAAAAGCGCTGCGCCAGGTCCATTTGTTGTTGCCACACGATAATGCCACCAACGAAGTTCACCAGGACGAACAAGAGTAACGTGATTGCGCTGGAACGTCGAGATGAGGGCGAGTGCACTGGCTGGCATCTTGAAGCCGAGCTGTAAAGCTTGTTAAGCGCCACACTCGTATAGCGATGAAAAACTCCACGGCCACGATAGCCAGAAAACTGGCTATACAAAATACTGGAACATATGACGGCCATAAGGTTTTGTGGGACCAAAGTGCAGCGCCAAACTAATATAAAGCTGCCAGGGCCGCTATAGAAAACTGCGCGACCAACAACTTAATACCATTACCTAATTTAACGCCTATGATCACTAACAAAAAGGCACAGTCAGCAGTACGGTCAGGGTCCACACGGTCAGGGTCTAGAAAAGAAGTCTCATCTGAGCTAGGCGTGTGGGTTGTTTAGGTAAGCATGGCGTTGTAGGCATCAACTCTAGATCTAATGGAATGGCCCGTCACACTCCCCAAACGGCTTCTAGATGTGTGTTGCGAACAGACATCAAACAGCGAGTGAGGTAAACCATGAATCATCATAAGGTAGGAAAACAACTAGCGGTCTTAGGGAGCGATATAGTCAAGCAAGGTTTCTAACTACGCGGTGTTGATCAGGATGATAACACCCTCATTAAAAAGAAATTAAGCAGGAAAACCTGGTTCAGTTTATTGCTCAGCTATCGCCTTGCACAATTGGCATTGAAGCCTGTGGCGGTGCCAATCATTGGGTTCGGGTATTTGAAAGGTTTGGCCATACGGTCAGGATGATGGCCCATATCCGCAGCTTTTCTTTTAAGACTCCCTTAAGCTAGATTCCCCACTCTATCTTATACAATACCCTATACAAGCTATCCTTTATGATCGTAAAGATTCTGGATCGTTCATCAGCGGTGCTTTTTTAGTGCCATACCAAGCTTGGGCGCACCATGCGTTTTCTGCTGAATTTGACGCCAAAGCACCGGTTACCCTGCGTGGTAAGGTCACCAAAGTAGAATGGATAAATCCGCACGCCTGGGTTCATTTGTCGGTTGAGCAAGCAGACGGCAGTGGTAGCGCCGTTGAATGGATGGTTGAGGCCGACACTCCCAATACCTTAGCACGCGCAGGTATCACTAAAAACTCGCTGTCCGTTGGCAGTGAAATAGTGGTGCGGGCTTACCAGAGTAAAGACAGCAGTTGCATACCGGCCTGTAAAGCCAACGGGCGTGATCTGGTATTTGGCGATGGACGTAAAGTATTTATGGGTTCTTTGGGAACCGGCGCGCCAAAAGATGGCTACGACCCACGTGATAGCTAAAGCATGGCTGGTGCAGCCTTTGTGGCCAGGTAAGCGCCCTATTAAAGTTCTCATACCGCCACTTCTACTGCTATTGGCTTTGGCTTTAAATTCGGCTTCAGCTTCGGCACAAGACTGGCAAACGCCACGCATGTCCTAGGGTGATCCTGATCTCCAAGGTACCTGGACTACTGCTACCATTACCGCGTTGGAGCGCATGGCTGGACGCTGGTACCCGCGTGTTACGCGTAAAAGGCGAGCCAAGAACCTCTATTAGTGTTGATCCAAAAAACGGCAAGGTGCCGTACAATTTTAGGGGCCGGATCAAGTATTGGCGGGCCATGTTAAGAACACAAAAACGAAATAATCCTGAAGAACAACTATTAGGCGACCGTTGCGTAGTGGGTTTTGGCTCAACCGGTGGGCCGCCTATGTTGCCAGTCTTATATAACCATCATTACCAGTTTGTGCAGTCACCAGGCCAGGTAATGATTTTGGTAGAAATGAATCATGCGGTGCGTACTATTCGAATTGACAGTGAGCCTCTGCCAACGCAAATACGGCCATGGTTAGGAGATTCTGTCGGTCACTGGGAGGGCGACACCCTGGTGGTCGAGACCACACAATTTCATCCCCAACAAAGCTTTCGTGGAGCCATTAAACACCAGTTGTATGTTGGCTTGAACAGTAAAGTGACCGAGCGCTTTACGAGAATTGGTGAACAGGAAATCCATTATGCGTTCACCGTTGAAGACGACAAAACTTACCGTCAGCCGTGGCGCGGTGAGCTAACCTTCAGGCCCAGCAATGGCCAAATCTACGAATTCGCTTGCCACGAAGGTAACTACGGCATGATCGGCATACTAGCCGGTGAACGAGAGCAGGGTAAAAATGGGCTTCGCTGGCTCTTTGAATTAATTACCAATATGCCTGAAGAGGTTGACCATGAGCAGTTAGGTCCGGGAAGGTTTAACCGTAAGTGATAGGGAGCGTTTGACACAAAAACGGGGTCAGAAAAAACGGCGGTTAGGCTTAGAATCATAGCCATTCATAAGCCGCCGTTTTTAACTATTTGTCGAGTAATAGGTATTATTTGTGTCAAGAAATGAGCATCGGATGCTTACTAAGCCAGGCCATTCCAGCAAGCTCCCTTCCTCTCAATAGCCACTTCCAGTTAGAATGCCCGTCGCTATGGCTTCACGCTTCGATAGCGTTATTGGCCGGACAGTTTTATTAGACTTCTCCAATTTAGAGAGTCGCATCCAAATAAGGGTTTACTCATTTCTAACGCAGGAAAGATTATGGTAGGAATTACAGCTTACGGAGCTTATTTGCCCCGCTTGCGATTGCAGAAAAAGGTTATCGCCGACGCTAATGGCTGGTTTGACTCGGGCCTGATTGGCCTGGGTAAAGGCGAAAAAGCCATGTGTAACTGGGACGAAGATGCCATCACTATGGCCACTGAAGCCTATGCCGATTGTATGGGTCGTGAAACCGGGCAGGCACCAGCCGCACTTTTTTTGGCTTCCACCACTTTGCCTTTTGCTGATCGTCAGCATTCGGTGATTGTTGCTGAAGCGCTGAATTTAGAAACGGCTGATCTGCGTACCATGGATGTCACATCCTCCCAGCGTGCCAGTACCTCGGCCTTGTTGTCGGCCCTGGATATCGCTTCGGCTGGTCATGGCGAAGCGGTAGTGGTGGCTGCTGAGCATCGACTTACTAAGTGTGCTTCCCGGGAGGAGATGTTATTCGGTGATGGCGCTGCGGCGGTCTCGGTGGGTGCCGAGAACGTTATCGCTGAGTTGGTCTGTAGCTTTACCCAGGCCACGGATATGGTCGATCACTACCGTGCCGAGGGCGAAGATTTTGACTACGGTTGGGAAGAGCGCTGGGTGCGCGATGTCGGCTATATGGGTATTTTGCGCCGCGCCGTTGAAAGTCTGTTAAGCAAAGCCGGGGTTGATGCGGCTGAGATCAAACATTTTATTCTGCCCACCGACCAGGGCCGGGCGCCAGCCATGGTGGCCAAACGCCTGGGTATTGCTGACTCGGCAGTGGCGGATAATTTATTGCAATCCGTGGGT
>JAHRWI010000182.1 GCA_019090225.1 Porticoccaceae bacterium | reverse complement strand
TAAGCGCTGGCAACCAGCGTAGGCGATCATCGCACCATTGTCGGTACAGAATTCATTGCGGGCATAAAACACTGAGGCATCCAGCTTAGCCAAAGCATCGGTGAGACATTCCCGGAGCAGCACATTGGCCGATACGCCTCCCGCCATCACTAACACTTTCAGCCCAGTTTGCTTTAAGGCACGACGACATTTGATCACCAGGGTCTCGACCACCGCATTTTGAAAAGCACAGGCGATATCGGCCATGGTTTGTTCATCGGGCAGCACATCATCACCCCGGTGATCAGCAACTGTATTCAGGGTGAAGGTCTTAAGGCCAGAAAAACTGAAGTCCAGACCCGGTCGATCGGTCATGGGTCTGGGGAAGGTAAAGCGCTCGGCATTGCCCTGCTCAGCGAGGCGGGCAATTCTCGGACCGCCGGGATAATCCAGATCAAGCATCTTGGCGACCTTATCAAAGGCCTCGCCTGCGGCATCATCGAGAGATTCACCGAGGATTTCGTAATCCCCGATACCCGCTACTGAGACCAGCTGAGTATGCCCGCCGGAAACCAGCAAGGCGACAAAGGGAAACCCAGGCGGATTATCTTCGAGCATAGGAGCCAGCAAGTGACCTTCCATATGATGAACACCCAGAGCAGGGATACCCCAGGCGTAGGCCAGGGAGCGACCCACCGCACCACCCACCATTAAGGCACCGACCAGACCGGGGCCAGCCGTATAGGCAATACCAGTAATATCCTGCTGCGTGCAATTTGCTTCGGCCAGCACCTGGCGAATCATGGGCAGCAATTTGCGCACGTGATCTCGCGAAGCCAGCTCTGGAACAACACCCCCGTATTCCGCATGCACCGCTACCTGACTATATAAGGCATCGGCCAGCAGTCCCGCGTCGCTATCGTAAATAGCCACGCCGGTTTCGTCACAGGAGGTTTCTATACCCAATACGCGCATATTCTGTGTTCATCGCCCAGGGGCTGGGCATCATAATGTGGGACACCCGGTAAAACCACCCCGAATTCATGTGCTTAGACCTTCCTCACTAAGCAAGTGGCGACAAATAAATTTTTGCAAGCAGGCAGGGATATGTATAGAATGCCCGCCCTGACTAAACTACATGACATTTGAACAAGGGAAGATATGCCTTCAGTACGCCTTAAAGAGAACGAACCCTTCGATATCGCATTACGTCGCTTCAAGCGCTCCTGTGAAAAAGCCGGCATTCTGGCGGAGGTTCGTCGCAAGGAATTCTACGAAAAGCCTACCTGGACCCGCAAGCGCAAGGCTGCTGCTGCTGTTAAGCGTCACGCTAAAAAGCTGCAACGCGAATCTAAAAAGTTTGACCGTATGTACTAAAGCCTCCCTTGTATTAAACCCCGTGGCTCTGCCACGACGGGAATAGTACCTGGTAGTTGCTAGAGCACCGTGGAACGCCACAGCTAGCCATCAAAAAAGCGCCTCAGTAACGGCGCTTTTTTCGTTCCCACCAAATTATTTAGCCAAGCTTTGCATAGGCGGATTTACATAAGCCAAAAAGTGTTTGTTGCGACTATACTGGTGCGAGGCACAGATACTCAGCCCTCAGGCTATCCGCTGCGACTCAATCAAAAGCCTAAACCCAGGCAACGGCAACTAGCACCTAAATAATCAAACCTTAAAGTAAGCATAATATGACCGACAATAATCTCAAGAACACCATTAGCGCTGCCATGAAAGATGCCATGCGCGCCAAAGACAAACAGCGCCTGGGAGCCATCCGGCTTATCCTTGCCGACATTAAACGTATCGAAGTCGATGAGCGCATTGATATCGACGATGCTCGCGTGCTGGCCATTCTCGATAAGATGACCAAGCAGCGTCGAGATTCAATTGCCCAATTTAATGCCGCAGGACGGGACGATTTGTCTGCCCAGGAACATGCCGAATTAGCCGTCATTGCAGAATTCCTTCCCACCGCGTTAAGCGAGCAAGAGCTCAATGAGCTTATTGCTGCTGCCATCAATGACAGCAAAGCTGAGTCTATGCGCGATATGGGTAAAGTGATGGGCATCCTTAAACCCCAACTACAGGGTCGAGCCGACATCGGCGCCGTGAGCCAGCTTATAAAAACTAAACTGGGTGCGCTTTAGTTAGCTGAGAGAGCATCGACTTAAAGAACACCGCACCACCCGGCCTGTAAATCGATATTGCATCAGCAATAATCAAACAGTTGTCCCGGCACAAAGTATTCACGTCTCGTCGTGATTGAATACCTCATAATTAAATAGCTCTTGTAGTCAAATACTCTGTGGTTAAATACTCTCTAGTTAAATAAGCGCGCTGCCAAACGGGTAACTGCATGTCCGGAAGAATCCCACAACGGTTTATCGATGACCTGCTCGACCGAGTCGATATTGTCGATGTCGTGGGCGCACGTCTAGACTTGCGTAAAACCGGCAAAAACCACTCGGCGCGCTGTCCTTTTCACGACGAAAAAACACCCTCTTTTTCGGTCAACCCCGACAAACAGTTTTACTACTGCTTTGGTTGCGGCGCAGGTGGCAACGCCCTCGGCTTTGTTATGGACTATGACCGCATCGACTTTCCCCGTGCGGTAGAAACCCTGGCCAGCCTGGTGGGTATGGAAGTGCCCACCGAGGGTGCTCGGGACGACGAACACACCAACCGGCGGCGACAACTCTACGCTGTCCTCGAAACTGCAGACCAGTTTTATCGCAGCCAACTACGTGAGCAGACGAGCAAACAGGCAGGCACCCCATCAGACAAGCAGTCAAACACCCAGTCAAATAATGAAGCCGTTGCCTACCTGCGTCACCGAGGGCTGAGCGGCGAAGTAGCCCGCACCTTTGGCATCGGCTTCGCCCCGCCGGGCTGGGACAATTTGCTCGCCTTAGCGGAGGGCGACGAAAGTAACATCGAACAATTCACCGACGCTGGTTTACTGGTGGTCAGGGACGAAGGCGGCAAAATATATGACCGCTTTCGCCACCGCGTTATGTTCCCTATTCGTGATAGCCGAGGCCGCACTATCGCCTTTGGCGGTCGCGTGCTGGGCGATGACAAACCGAAATACCTGAACTCCCCCGAGACGGCAGTATTCCAGAAAGGTCGTGAGCTTTACGGCCTCTACGAAGCCAGTCGCGCCGGCAAGAACATGGATAACCTTCTCGTCGTAGAGGGTTATATGGATGTCGTCGCCCTCGCCCAATTCGACATCACCAATGCGGTCGCCACCCTGGGCACCTCGGCATCGGTAGAGCATTTAGAAAAGATATTTCGTTATACCAGCGTCGTGGTGTTTTGCTTCGATGGCGATAATGCCGGTCGCAAGGCCGCCCGCCGAGCCATGGAAACCTGCCTGTCGACCATGAAAGATGGTCGCAGCGCTAAATTTTTATTCCTCCCGGATGGGGAGGATCCCGATACCCTGGTGCGCAAAATTGGTAGCGAGGCATTCCAGCAGCTCATCGTTGACGCCACGCCACTCTCGACATTTTTGTTTGACACACTTAGCGCCGGACTCAAGCTGGAACTCCCCGACGATTGTGCCAGGTTAAGTCAACTGGCCGCACCTTTAATCAATCGTCTGCCCCGAGGCGTGTTCCATCAGCTAATGATCGACCAGTTAGCCAAGAAAACAGGCATGGCCTCAAGCACACTGGAAAACCTTATCGTTGAGCCAGTCAGTGAACCAGAATCCTGGCAAACAACATCGGCGGCTGATGGGGATAGTGATCAGCACGGCTACCCTGAAAATTACGATTCAGGAAATCATAGCGCTCGACACCACGGCTCTGAAAACCACGACCCTGGAAACCATAGCTCTGCAAACTACGACCAGAGCTATGACACGAGCTATTCCGAAAACCAGCCAGATAATCAGCATAGTCATCACGACAACTACCAAAATAATCGCCCCCGAGGACAGGCCGAGCAAAGACACTCACAGCAAACTGACAAAAAAGTCACCTTGCCTCCGACGCACTGGTTAATCGCTTTACTGGCAAATAATCCGGGCCTGACGCCGATTATTAGTCTCGAACACACATCCCAATTGAGCGAGCTGAACCACCCCGGCATGGACATATTATTGCCCTTGATCGAGCTACTCCGTGAACGTCCCAACTATTCGCTGAGCAACCTGCTCGGCTACTGGCGTGGCATGCATGGCGAAGAGCAGGCCAATTTGCTGACCAAAATCGTTAATACCGACCTCATCACTGCCGCCGAACATACCGACCAATCCAGCCGGGCTCAGATCGAAGATACCCTCACCAGCCTACTTCGCGATGCGCAACTAAACCAGCCGATAGCCCAGCAAATTGAACTACTGTCGAGCAAGTCACCTCTCAGTGGGGAAGATCACAAGGCTGCCGTTGAACTATGGCTTAAACTCAAAGCCGAAGACGCCGCACCAGAATTAATTCTTGCTGTAAAACAATTAGTTAGCGAAGTAGCCCTGACGAAACAATAAGCTTGGTCTACACTAGACCCAAACTTGCAAATAAGAGACAAGACCCCATTAATAATGTACAATCGCGCGCTTTATTCTCGGCCCGCAAGATCTCGGCTCGCAAGATGATCGCCCGACATAATAGCCCCACCCACAGACTGAGCATGGAAAATCTATGAGTAAAGCAGCCGCCAACGAACAATCCCGGATCAAAGACCTGATAGCTAAAGGGCGCGAACAAGGCTTCCTTACCTATGCTGAAGTTAACGACCATCTGCCTGAAGATATATCGGATCCGGATCAAGTCGAAGATATCATTCAAATGATCAACGACATGGGTATTGGCGTCTTTGAAACCGCACCGGATGCCGACTCCCTGCTCATCACCAGCGGTGACAATTCAGCTGACGAAATTGCCGCCGCCGAAGCCGCCGCCGCGCTCGCTGCCGTAGAAACCGAAAAACACCGCACCACCGACCCCGTACGCATGTATATGCGCGAAATGGGCACGGTCGAACTGCTCACCCGAGAAGGCGAAATTGCCATCGCTAAGCGTATTGAAGAAGGCATACGCGAAGTCATGGCCGCCTCTTCAGAATGGCCCGGCAATGTTGAGCGTGTACTCGGGGAATACGACCTGGTCGCAGCCGAACAACGCAAGCTCACCGATATCATCACCGGTTATCTGAATCCCGTTGAGCATGTGCCCTCGGCCCTCGAACAAGCCAACAAAAAGGCTGCTCTCGAAGCTGCTAACGAAGGCAACAACGTGGAGGAGGAAGAGGAAGAGGAAGAGGAACAACATGAAGGTGGCCTCGATCCGGTAGAAGCCGAGCGCCGCTTTACCGAAATTCGCAAACAAAGCGACAAAACCAAACGCTCTTTGACGCGCAATGGCCGCAGCCACCACTCAGCACAAAAAAACCTGGTCGAATTGGGCGAAATATTTAAGTTCCTGAAATTAACACCGCGACAATATGACCCCCTGATCGCAGCAGTACGTACCAACCTGACTAAAGTCAGGGTACACGAACGTAATCTCATGACCATTTGTATCCGCGAATGTCGCATGTCACGACGGGAATTTATTGACGACTTCCCTGGCAACGAGACCAATCTAAAATGGGCAGGCAATCTTTCTCGCCGAAAACAGCCCTACGCGGCGGCGATACGGGGACGTCAGGAAGACATTGTTCGCGAACAGCAAAAGCTCGCGGCAATAGAAACCGAGTACGGACTCAGCATCCTTGAAATCAAAGACATGAACCGACGCATGTCCATTGGTGAAGCTAAATCCAGGCGCGCCAAAAAAGAAATGGTAGAAGCCAACCTGCGCCTGGTGATTTCCATCGCCAAAAAATATACCAACCGTGGCTTACAGTTTCTCGATCTTATTCAGGAAGGCAATATCGG
>JAHRWI010000181.1 GCA_019090225.1 Porticoccaceae bacterium | reverse complement strand
GCAAGATACTCCTTTATATTTCAATTTTCGAAAACAAACTTAACAAATTCTTACCTAATTGCATCGGTGGGAGTCTGTTTGTTGCAGCCAGAAAAGCATAAATCTAAAACTGTATGGCCAGCGGCAGCCAATTAGTTGGCTGCGAGAAAAACAATGGAGCAGGAACAAATGTCAAACGGCCCTCAGCATAGTCCAGCAAACTGGTATCAAGTACTCGAATCCAATCGACAGTTTGCCATTGGCTCAGTGGTGGTTTGTAGCGCTATTTTAGTAGTTATGTCACTCCGCAACCCCATTGGCTACGATGGCTACTGGCATCTCTAGATGGGCAAAGACTGGATCAAAAATGGACTCACTCCTTACAAAGACCATTACAGCTTTACCCACCAGGATGAAACGATCAAATCGCCACCGGTATCGTTCCAGGCCGGGCTGCATATCCTTGTAAAAACCTTTGACGAATGGGGCGGCTTTAAGAATGTGGAATAGGCGCGGTATTTCATTATATTCCGCTCCATAATTCACCTATTGGAGAGAAATACGGGCGCTGCTCTGGCGACCTGAAAAACACCCATAATTTGGGCGAAAGGCTTGTGATGTTACCTTTATGGTTGGGGCTAGAAGAGGATCGGGCTACTGTCTAGAGAACATCATCAAGGTGCAGCCCTGAAGAGGATGATAGCCTCACGATTATATGAAATAAGGTGTCGTACGCGGATCTAAATTCGGTCTTATAAACGAAAGTAGTTATAGCAGACGATTACTTGATTGAGCATATCAGTCCAACCAAACACCCTAACTCCTCTGTCGAAGCACAATATCCATGGGCAGAAAGTTATTAGTAAACACAAAAAGACTTGGCACTAACGGGTTCATTAGCTTGGCTTGCCCTCGCCGAACTTACCTGCCCAGCTATCCCATCAACAAACTTTTTATTCATGTACCTTAACGGCCGTTGTTGCTGAATTTCGGTTAACAAATCATGCATAATCAATAGATCGTTGAATACTCGTCTGGGCCACTCCTTCCTTGATACTATGTCTAGCGTCTGCTCAGCCTCGTCAACTTGCCCGTCTCGAAGATAAGCCAACGCCGTTGCCAGGTAATCCTTCAAACTTTTATCCGCTACCCCATCAAATAGATCAATGGCCATCTTACCCAATCCATATTCGAGCGCCCGATAGCCGACAAATCGTTTGCTATCATCATTCCAGGTAAAATCTGGACTCAGACTTGCAAGCCACGCTAACGGGTCTTCTGAAGTGACATATTCGTTAACTCGTTCCATGAGTGGCAGAACTGGGGCTGCCCATGGCAAACGCGATGACGCCATTTCCCATTCTTCAAGTAAGCTTTGCTTGTCATTTTCAATCCAGCAATACGGTCTTGCCCATAACCTCCCTGTAGCCGGTAATGCAGGGGCATTTCGGCTATAGAGAGCGAATTTAGCATCGACAAAATCCAATTCAAACTCACCAGACTGCAACACATTCCAGGCGTTAGTAGCACTACTCTCGAGGAGAGCAAAATCGATATCATATTTCTCTATTTCATCGGCAAGAAGCTTTCCGTTATCTCTCGCCGCGTTATGCCTTACAAAATGTTCCGGCGAATAGAGGATACCTGTCCTGCCATCAATATAAACCTGACTTTCGGGGGAAAGCTTATATATAAGGTATCCCCCCAAGTGATACTCGTTAAAGATTCTGCCCGTTTTGTTGTTTGCCCGCATGTAAGAAACTAACGAACTGGGAAACAACATTCGGGTATGCATGTTTCCATACATAGCTGATCGCGCAAAGAGTACAGCATAAGCCATTGGAACCAGGAATATGACTATTAAAAGCACCGCAACGACCCTGGAAAACCACTCCGATGACGCTCTTAAGGCATCTTCGATTCTCGCATCGGTCAGCAAATGAGCAAATACTCCGAGGAATATAATACCCATAGGTGTTACTAACCTAATCATTGATAAACCGCCGTACAGAGCGACACCAATAAATACTAAATAACCAAATTTTCTTTGCCACACGGCCATAGCTATTGACGCAAGGGTCAGCAAGCTCAATACGTGTATGGGTGGAAAACTCTTAAACAGTGCGTATGGAGGGTAGTATTCCATGATAAGAGCTTTCCATACATCAGGGAACATTATCGCGCCGTAGACGGGATGCGCCATATTGTGGTTAATCATACCAGCCCCGACCAGCACTAAGCCCCAGCAGCTCCACACAACCCAGTCTCTAACACCACTTTTTTGCTTAATCAGTTTCACACCGATATCAACAAACAAACCGAAAAAAATAACATAGGCGAAAATAGATGAATGGTAGTTAACCCAGAATATAATTAACACCACAATCGGGGCGATTGCGGTGACAGTAAGGCGCAACCGGGCGCGATGGTAGAGCATCAGGGCTATGATGGACAGGCTCCAGCTAATTAATTCGGGCCTGACTTGCGCGCGCAACTGAACCAGTGTGATTAGCAAAGGCAACACCAGACAGTAAACCAAGGTCGGTGCCTTAATTTGTCTAAGCCATGCAACCATACAAGCTAAAACCAGGGAAAAAGCCAAGAGCTTAACGACGATGAAGCCGAGCACATCACCAAACAACTTAACCATGACATAAAGCCCGGCCTGGAACACTACCGGTGGCGATTTGATCGTTTCATCCTGGTGGGTAAAGCTGTAATGGTCTTTGTAAGGACTCAGCCCGTTTTCGATCCAGTCCTTGCCCATTTGAAGATGCCAGTACCCGTCATAATCGACAGGATCACGCAAAGCTGTAATGATTAATACTGCCACACAGAGCAACAATAAAGTGCCGACAACTGGCCGTTTTCTGGCTTCAAGCAGCTCATACCAACCCGCCGACACTGCTTCACTACCATTAGGCATCACTTTCTAGTCCCTGGCGAGGTAGATCATCATTGTAAAAACTTATCATACCTTGCATATTTTATATCCACTTTCCCCCTCGACAAAATCGACAAAACATCGAAAATAATTCCCAAGGAGATCCCCTATCTAAGGTGCATTTTGCCACCTCAGACACTCTACTATTCCAAGTCTGTTATCTGAACCTGCTTCTGACACCAACAGTATTTCTTATCGCCGGCGAACTAATACTTGTTTTAATCAGAAGCAACAAAGGATTACCATTGACAGATTATCTGAGAAACTTGTTGACCGAAAAAACCGTGAAGCCTACCGGCCGAAGACCGCTTTGACCACCCCACCAGGTGAGGCGTTTATTATTTGAATCCAAGCCCACTTTTTATCAACCGACATAAAAATAACCCCGGATATCCGGGGTTATTTTTAAATCATCAACCTAACTATTAGTTACGACATTCTAGTTACGACATTCGGCAGGAACGTGTTTAAATTCGCCAGTCGTCGTCGAACATTCCCAAGAAACGACATCATCCAGAGCGGCTTGGACAGGAGTGATATCTAATTCAGGCTCGGTGCTTGCACCGGTATTTGCCGTTACAACCGAAATAACGCCATTGGCAATGGTAATACCCGAGACATACTTAGGACTACCTGACAAGTTATAACCTGAATTAGTCTGGTCGACAGCGGTGGCTAATATTCCGAGCGCCTGCGCAGTTTCGGCAACAGCCAGTTTTGCGGCACCGGATAAGCCAACACCCTCAGTTACCTTGGTACGAATCGTATAATCCTGATAAGCGGGCAACGCGATCGCGGCCAGAATACCAATAATGGCAATTACGATCATCAGTTCGATCAACGTAAAACCTTTTTGCTTGTGTGTCTTTTGCATGGTGTATCTCCTTCATGAATGTTTTTTAAACCTTGCGAACGGGATAATGCATAAACTGCGCCAACTTTCCTCAAGCCCAATAACAAAGGCTAAAGAGATTAACTCACGAAACCCACACCGCCATTCGCCATCTATATCGGACGTTAACTGACATTTTGTGTCATATCGTTACAAAGCCTGCTTTACATTTCACCTCACACTGCTTTCAATCGTTGCTCCTACGCATCCGCTTTCCGCTCCATCTTAAATGTCCCTTTCACTTATTTAGGTACTTAAGCAGTGTAAACGCCTTATGTGATGTGTTACCTTGCAAAAGGTCGCTATTATCGTAAAATTGCAGGGCTTTTCATTACGACACGGGCTTTCTAGTGCTGGCTCTATTGGCTGAGCGCTTACAACTGACACTGCTTATGAACTGGGCAGAATAATAATCATTAGCACAGGGCGAAACGTGCGATCATCTCAACCATGAATAATCTAGCTAACACTATCTTACAGGGCTTGTCCCGGCGCCTTGTCAACGACGGGCTACTCGATGAAACTGGTGCCCATGAAGCACTCAAAGCCTGCGAATCGACCGGAGTTTCGCTGGTTCAGCATCTGGTGCAAAGCGAGACACTGAGTGCCTCTCAAGTAGCCGATATTACAGCCCACGAGTTTGGGGTACCTCTATTTGATCTCGATTACCTGAATCTCGCTAAGTGCCCTGCTGGCCTGGTCGATGCTAGTCTGATGAGCAAGCATATGGCTCTGCCGTTATCGTTCAAGGCCAACCGCCTTCAAATAGCCGTCTGCGACCCGACTAATCATCACACTATTAATGAAATCCGCTTCAATGTCGGAGCCTCTGTCGACGTGATTGTCGTCGAATACGATAAACTTAAGGTCGCCATTGAGGCCTATCTTGAGCAGGGCGAGAACAATCTTGGAGACGCCCTTGGTCAATTAGATGATATCCAGCTCGACAACCTGGAAATCGACAGTTTTGAGGATGCCAATCAGCAAAGCGAGGAATCGTCCGACGAAGATGACGCCCCGATAGTACGTTTTGTCAACAAATTACTCCTCGACGCCATTAAAAAAGGCGCATCAGATATTCATTTCGAACCCTATGAATACAGCTATAGAGTGCGGTTTCGTACCGATGGCATTCTCGAAGAAATTACCAATCCGCCCATCAACATGGCCAACCGCTTTGCCGCTCGCCTAAAAGTGATGTCGCGGATGGACATCTCCGAACGGCGGGTGCCGCAGGATGGGCGGATCAAGTTAAAAATCTCCAAGACAAGGGCCATCGATTTTCGTGTTAACACGCTACCCACTCAATATGGCGAAAAAATCGTCTTGCGTATCCTCGACCCCAGCAGTGCCCAAATGGGTATTGAAGCACTGGGCTATGAAGCAGACCAGCAACAGGCCTACCTGGATACTTTGCACCAGCATCAGGGCATGATTTTGGTGACCGGACCGACCGGCTCGGGTAAAACTGTATCGCTCTATACCGGATTAAATATCCTCAACACAGAAGAACGTAATATATCCACCGCTGAAGATCCAATTGAAATTAATCTCGAAGGCATTAATCAGGTACAGGTAAATGCACGGGTTGGTCTGACCTTTGCCGAAGCTCTAAGAGCTTTCCTGCGCCAGGATCCCGATGTCGTGATGGTCGGCGAAATTCGCGATCTGGAAACTGCGGAAATTGCTATTAAGGCCGCTCAAACTGGGCACATGGTCTTATCGACCCTGCACACAAATAGTGCTCCTGAAACATTGACCCGCTTGCAAAATATGGGGGTAGCATCCTTCAACGTCGCTACCTCTGTGAGCTTAATTATTGCTCAGCGCCTGGCACGCAAATTATGCCCCCATTGCAAAGAGCCCCGCAACGATATCCCTGATAAGGTCTTACAAGAAGAAGGTTTCGAAAACATTAGTATTCCTTTCGATGAAATAACAATATTTCAACCCAAAGGCTGCGACAAATGTGCCCGTGGCTACAAAGGTAGAATTGGGCTTTATGAGGTACTAAAAATCACCCCAGCCATGTCAAAACTGATTATGGAAGGAGGTAGCTCAATAGACATAGCCGAATTAGGCAAGCAAGAAGGTTTTAGAACTTTGCGCCAGGCCGCACTTAAAAAGACAGCTGAAGGTATAATTAGTCTGGAAGAAGCCAACCGAACGACGAAGGATTAAATCATGGCGACAGCACAAGCTCAGGTTTATGTATTTAAGGGTAAAAACAAGGAGGGCAATCCTGTCAAAGGAGAGATGACAGGGAATAACCCTGCCTTAATTAAAGCCCAGTTGCGCAAGCAGGGGGTTATCGCCAAATCGGTGAAGAAAAAACCGAAAGACCTATTCAAACGCAAAAAACCCGTCAAACCGATGGATATCGCCATCTTTACCAGGCAAATGGCGACCATGATGAAGGCTGGGGTACCCCTGGTACAGAGCTTTGAAATCGTCCTGGAAGGTGCTGAAAACGAGACTATGAAAGAGTTAGTCGCAGACCTTCACGAGCAAGTCTCGGCTGGCAATAGCTTTGCCAGTGCTTTAAAACGCCATCCAAAATACTTCGATGACCTATTTTGTAATTTAGTCGATGCTGGCGAGCAAGCGGGCGCGCTCGACACCCTGTTGGACAGGGTAGCCACTTACAAGGAAAAAACTGAGCAACTTAAAGCCAAAATCAAAAAAGCCCTGACCTACCCTGCTGCCGTTATCGTCGTTGCGATAATTGTCACAGCAATACTTCTGGTTAAGGTTGTCCCGGTATTTGCTTCAACGTTTTCAAGCTTTGGCGCTGGACTGCCAGCATTTACCCAATTTGTATTAGACCTTTCAAACTTTACCCAAAAGTGGTGGCTACTTATTTTAGCCGCTCTTGTGGGATCTGGATATGCCTTTGCAGAGGCAAGACAACGATCTCAGAAATTTTCAGATGGTTTTGACGCTTTATTGTTAAAAATGCCTATTATTGGCGATGTCATAAATAATGGTGCAGTCGCACGCTTTGCCCGAACACTGTCCACAACCTTTGCTGCTGGCGTGCCATTGGTCGAAGCCCTTGGTTCTGTAGCGGGTGCCGCCGGTAATGCAGTTTATCGTGATGCGATCATTGCAGTACGCAATGATGTTACGACCGGCTTAACCATTCATAGCTCTATGAAGTCCACTGGGCTATTCCCTATCATGCTTTTACAGCTGACCTCTATTGGTGAGGAATCCGGTGCCCTGGATGAAATGATGGAGAAAGCTGCCGACCATTATGAAGAAGCCGTCGATAATGCCGTTGACAACCTCACCGCGCTTCTCGAGCCTTTAATCATGTCGGTTCTCGGGGTATTGGTTGGTGGATTGCTGATCGCTATGTACCTACCAATATTCCAGCTCGGCAACGTCGTATAGGTATGACCGGTGGAATCGAATCTTATCCCATAGAGATACTAGCGACCGTTGCATTAGTATTTGGCCTGCTTATTGGCAGCTTTCTGAACGTCGTTATTTACCGGCTGCCATTGCAATTGCAACTGGCCTGGCGCTCCGAAGCCCTGGACTTCCTGGGACAGAAACCTGAGTTAGACCACGACCCCACCAAGCAGCCCAGCAACAAATTTAGCCTGGTACACCCACCTTCGCGATGCCCTCACTGCGAAACACTGATTAAGCCCTGGCAAAATATTCCGGTGATCAGCTATCTGATATTACGGGGTAAATGCAAAGCCTGTTCCGCTGCTATATCTATCCGGTACCCAGCCGTCGAACTAGTCTGCGGTTTAATGTCTGCATTTGTTATTTTTCATTTTGGTTTTACTGGGCAAGGTCTCTTCGCACTTTTATTTACCTGGATGTTGATCGCCTTAACCGGCATTGATCTGAACCATCAATTGTTACCCGACAATCTTACCCTACCACTTTTATGGCTCGGTTTACTCATCAACACTGGAGGTGTTTATACCGATCTAAGCAGCGCGGTAATTGGTGCTGCCGCTGGTTACCTATCGCTGTGGAGCGTCTACTGGGCCTTCAAACTCATCACTGGCAAAGAAGGTATGGGCCACGGTGATTTTAAACTTCTGGCGGCCCTGGGTGCCTGGCTAGGCTGGCAGCAATTGCCCTTAATTGTTTTATTATCCTCTGTGGTTGGCGTCGTGATTGGCACGCTGATATTACTGCTTCAGAAAAAAGACCGACAAAATGCCATCGCCTTTGGCCCCTACCTTGCCATCGCTGGCTGGATTGCCCTGCTGGCTGGCGAAAAAATCACCTCAAGCTATTTAAGCACTTTCTGAACAGGGCGTTTTAAATTAAGCTTGCTCGTATAATTAGCTAACTCGATCATTAATTAAGTAAGCAATCAAATAGCTTTGAGATTCTATGAAATATATTGTTGGACTCACCGGCGGCATCGGCAGCGGTAAAAGTGCAGTCGCAGCGCTATTTCGTGAACATGGCATTCAGGTTGTCGATGCAGACATCGCCGCGCGAAGAGTCGTTGAACCGGGCACTCCCGCATTGCAGGCCATCGCTGATCACTTTGGTGAAGCGACTCTACTGGATGATGGCACCCTGGATCGAGCGGCACTACGCCAAATTATTTTTGACACTGAGGATGAGCGTCTCTGGCTTGAGCAACTCTTGCACCCCGCCATTGGCCAGTGGATAGCCGACGAACTAGCCAGTGCAGAAAGCCCCTACGCCATATTGGAATCTCCGCTTTTGCTGGAAACCACGCAACATGAAATGGCCGACTGCTCACTGGTGGTGGATGTCGAAGAACAGACCCAAATTGACCGGGCATCAGCGCGAGACGGCAACACCCCCGAACAAATTAAAGCCATCATTAGCGCTCAAATGTCGCGGGAATTGCGCTTAACAAGAGCCGATGACGTGATTGATAACAATGCCTCCCTCGAAGCATTGCTTGAACCCGTACAGGCGCTCCACCAAAAATACCTGCAACTGGCTGCTGAGAAAGCAGCAACAAACGCCCCATGACAAACAACATTGTTTTGCAATGTCCAGAATGTAAAAAGCCGGTGCATTGGAATAATAAATACCCCCACCGACCGTTCTGCTCAGCCCGCTGCAAACAAATAGATTTTGGCGACTGGGCAAACGAGACCCATCGTATTGCCGGGCAAACCCAGCATAGTAACGGGGATAATTTGGACGATAGTCTTGATGGCTCTTTTAGCGATGCCAGTACAGGCGGCGAGTTAGATCAGTATTAGTCCACAGATCGGCACACGATTCCCACAAAACCCCGCGCCTACCGGCAAAATCAATTCTTAAGCTGAGCGTCTTTTAACCTAAACGGATGGTCTTCGAATCTGATCAAGAATCGAGCGATTCGCCGCCGGAAAATCGTAAGCTCCCAGGTCACTCAAAGCCACCCACGCTATCTCTTGCCCTTCATTGCCCGTAGCCGAGCCGGTAAAACCTTCCACTATCCAGCTTTCGAGTTGTATATTTTTATCGGGGTAATCGTAGCTTTCGCTAAGTAGTGGCGTTGCGGCAGTCACTCCGATCGCTAGCTCTTCCCGCAGTTCACGACACAAAGCTTGATAGGCCAACTCACCCGCCGCGACCTTACCACCGGGGAATTCCCACAAACCGCCCTGGTGACTATCGGCCGGCCGTTTGGCGATCAATATTTTATCCCGCTCAGGATTATAAATAACCCCTGCCACCACATGGATACGTGCTATATCATTTTTCGACGAGCCTTCCACAGCAAAACCACCGGCACCAGTAGCATCAGGAGTACCAGCATCAACGTTCATGTCCGATATTCTGCATTGATGCGAATATAATCGTAGGATAAATCAGTGGTCCAAATGGTTTCAGTACAGTCACCACGGGCCAGGTCTATCTTGATAGCAAACTCTTCCTGGTCCATCACTCGCTGACCTTGAACTTCGGTATAACTGAGCGCACGACCCCCCTGCTCGGCAATCAGCACATCATCGAACCATATCTTCACATCATCGACAGCCAGATTTGGCACACCAGCCCGCCCCACCACAGCCAGCACTCTGCCCCAGTTAGGATCTGACGCAAAAAGCGCGGTCTTAACCAGGGGCGATTCCGCTACCGCGTAGGCGACATCCATACATTCTTTATAGTCGATACCACCGCTGACAATGACTTCAATAAACTTGGTTGCGCCTTCGCCATCTTTGATGATCGCCTGCGCGAGTGCCACGCAAACTGATTCAAGCGCCTCCTCGAACAGTTCGATGTCAGCCTGCGCCATAATAAAAGCCTCGCTAGCTCCGGTTGCCACCAGTACCAGGCTATCGTTGGTCGAGGTATCGCCATCTACGGTAATGCGATTGAAAGACTTCTCCACCGCCCGGCCAAGTACATCTTGTAATTGAGTCTGCTCAACGCAGGCATCTGTAGCAATATAGGCCAGCATAGTCGCCATGTTCGGCTTGATCATCCCTGCGCCTTTGGAAATACCGCTGATGGTAATCAGCTTGCCGCCGAGTTTGAGCTGGCGACTCACCGCTTTGGGCCGGGTATCTGTAGTCAGTATCCCCTCGGCCGCTTCAAGCCAGGTATTGTTATCGAGCGCTTCGAACGCAGAGGGTATGGCTTCTGTTATTTTATCGACAAGGAGCGGTTCACCGATCACGCCTGTGGAGAAAGGTAGCACCTGAAAAGGCTCCACTCCGGAAAATCCAGCAACAGACTTACAGACAGTGAGCGCATCATGCAGCCCCGACGCTCCCGTACCAGCATTGGCATTGCCGGTATTGGTAATCAAATAACGAATACATTCATCGGCTTGACCAGCCGCCGCCAGGTGGTTTTTGGCTACCTGTACGGGTGCGGCGCAAAAGGCGTTGCCGGTAAATACTGCGGCCACTGCACTGCCCGCTGCAAGCTCCATTAACACCAGGTCATTGCGCCCTGGTGTTTTGATGTCGGCGCTCGTCGTACCCAAACGAAAACCTGCCACTGGAAAAATTTCTGCAAGTTTGCCGCTGCCTACCGCCATTGGATAGTCCTCAGCGCTTTAATCCCTGGCGCCATAAACCGCAATCTCACACTTTGTGTAGTTAAATAAATGGCCATGATCGATCACTTTCGACTAAGCGAGTTTACCGTGACAGTGCTTATATTTTTTCCCTGAGTCACAGGGGCAGGGCTCGTTGCGACCCACCTTATCGCCGGTCCGGGTGAAGGTCTTACCATCGGCAACAGTAGTCTCGGAGGAGTTACCCACACCCCCACTTGCTGACAGAGCAGAGGCTTGAGCGTGTTCAAAGGCCACTTGCTGCAAACGTTGTTGTTCTACGCGCTGGCGCTCCAGCTCTTCGATATCTTCCGGCTTGCGGATTTCGACGCGACTGAGAAAGCGCACAGTTTCGAGCTTAATGTTCTCCAGCATTTCCTGGAACAACTCGAAGGACTCGCGTTTGTATTCCTGTTTGGGGTTTTTCTGGGCATAGGCACGCAGACCAATGCCCTGGCGAAGATGATCGATACTCGAGAGATGTTCTTTCCAGAAATTATCCTGAACCTGCAACATCACCTGTTTTTCAAGGTTCCGTATTTCGGGACCGATCTCGCCAGCGCGCTGCTGATAGACCTTGTCGGCTTCGTCCAGTATCCGCGTTCGGAGACCCTCTTCATTGAGTCGCTCATCCTCATCAAGCCAGTGCTGAATCGGTAATTTAAAATTAAATTCGGTATTTAAATCAGTTTCCAGGTCTTCAACAGCCCATTGCTCGTGCAAAGATTGGGGAGGAATAGAGTGGTTAATCACAGTATTGATAACATCGTGACGAACCTCCGTGATCATGTCGGAGATATCATCAGCGCCGAGCAGTTCATTGCGCTGCTCATAGACCACCTTACGCTGGTCGTTGGCAACATCGTCGTATTCAAGCAGTTGCTTGCGGATATCGAAATTCCTACCTTCGACTTTACGCTGGGCTTTTTCGATGGCGTTAGTCACCATGCGGTGCTCGATAGCCTCGCCCTTTTCCATACCGATGGCGCGCATCATATTTTTGACGCGGTCGGAAGCGAACAGGCGCATTAAATTATCTTCCATAGACAAATAAAACCGCGACACCCCTGGATCACCCTGCCTGCCTGCGCGGCCACGCAACTGATTATCGATACGACGGGACTCATGGCGCTCGGTGCTGAGAATATGCAAGCCACCGGCTTCGATGACCTGACGATGGTTTTCCTGCCACTCGGCTTTAATCGTGTCGATCTGCGCCTGGCTGGCCTGAGCCAGGGCACTCACCTGGGCCTCCCAGTTACCACCGAGCACAATATCGGTACCGCGACCGGCCATGTTGGTGGCGATGGTCACCGCGCCGGGTCGACCTGCTTCGGCGATAATTCCCGCCTCTTTTTCGTGGAATTTAGCATTCAGTACCTGATGCCGGATTTTGGCTTTAGTTAATAATCCGGACATCAACTCGGATGATTCTATCGAGGCAGTACCCACTAATACCGGCGCATTTTTCTCGATACAGGAACGAATATCTTCAATCACAGCTTCAAATTTTTCTTCCTGGGTCAGAAAAATTAGATCGTTATAGTCTTCACGGGCAACATTCTGATTAGTGGGGATCACCACTACCTGTAAACCGTAAATCTGCTGAAATTCAAAGGCCTCAGTGTCAGCCGTACCGGTCATGCCCGACAATTTATCGTAGATACGGAAGTAATTCTGGAAAGTGGTGGAAGCCAGGGTTTGGCTTTCACTCTGAATTTGCACTCCTTCTTTGGCTTCAATGGCCTGATGTAAACCCTCTGACAACCTGCGTCCAGCCATTGTCCGGCCCGTGTGTTCATCGATCAGAACCACCTCGGCTTCCTGGACGATGTATTCAACATCTTTATGAAACAAATGGTGAGCGCGCAGCGCATTATGGACATGATGTAACAGGCCCAGATGGGCTGGTTGATAAAGGCTTTCGCCTTCACCCAATAAACCTTCACCCTCCAGAATGTCCTCTATTTTTTCGTGGCCCTGCTCGGTTAATTCCACCTGCCGGGTTTTTTCATCAATAACAAAATCACCATCGACTTCAGGCGAATCGTAGAGCACGGAAACGTTCTTCGCCTCATCTTGCTCAATCACCTGACCAACGGCTAGCAGTTGCACAACCGCGTTGATACGCTTGTACAGGGCAGAACTATCCTGAGCAGTGCCGGAAATAATCAGCGGAGTGCGAGATTCATCGATCAGGATCGAGTCAACTTCGTCAACGATGGCAAAGCCCAACTCGCGCTGAGCTTTTTCCTGCAAATGCAGCACCATGTTGTCACGGAGGTAATCAAAACCGAATTCATTGTTGGTGCCGTAGGTAATATCAGCGGCATAGGCTTGCTGGCGAGACGCGACTTCTGTGGTCTCAATTTGGTGATCATCAGACTCTTCCGGAACAGGCTTTATGACAAAGGAATTCGGCTGGCCGGGTCCTGTATAAGACTGAATAATTCCGACGCTCATACCCAATGCGTTATAAACCGGGGCCATCCATTCGGCATCACGTCGCGCCAGATAATCATTGACGGTGACAATGTGCACGCCGGAACCCGACAGGGCATTCAAATAGGCGGCAAGGGTAGCCACCAGGGTTTTACCTTCACCGGTGCGCATCTCGGCTATTTTGCCTTCGTGAAGCACCAGGCCACCAATCAACTGGACATCGAAATGTCGAATACCAAGGGTTCTACTGGCCGACTCACGCACTGCGGCAAAGGCTTCAGGAAGCAGCTCATCCAGACTTGAGCCGGACTCGAAACGAGCCCGGAAGATGTCGGTTTGTTGGCGTAGTTCGCTATCGCTAAGCGCCTCCGTAGTTGCTGCTACATCATTTACGGCGCTGACAACCTTCCGCAAGCGACGTAGCTCACGATCATTTTTTGTTCCGAAAACTTTTTTAAATACCTTAGCGACCATGATGGTCCTCGACCCTGATTTACCCGTTGTGAAAAAAACTACTCGATTCGTTATACCAACAACGACGATACGAGTTTATCAACGAATAGTACGCCGAATATAGCTAGCGGGGTCGACATGACGGCCATTTTTATAGACTTCGAAATGCACGTGAGGGCCGGTGGAACGCCCGGTACTGCCCATAAGCGCAATCACCTGACCTTTCTTTACAAGGTCGCCAACTTTGACCAGGTTTTGTTTATTATGCGCGTAACGAGCGACCAGAGTATTGCCGTGATCGATTTCAACCAGCTCACCATAGCCTGATTTAGTTTCGGAGCGAGTAACAATTCCACCCGCAACTGCAATGACCGAAGTGCCATCCTTACCCGCAATATCGATACCTTTGTGCCAGGTTTTTTTGCCGTGGAAAGGATCGCGCCGCATACCATAAGCCGAGGACATCCAGCCTTTTTTGACCGGCAAACCGGCGACAGTGCTTTCACGCTTAAACTCGCGATCAACCATCATGATTTTGAGCAAACCTAACTGACGCTCACGGTCTTCCAACTGAGCATCCAGTTCCGCGTAAAATGATTCGATGTCCTGCGGGCCTGCGGAATCAGACTCATTTTCGCTCGGCCCGCCGACTGCCGGAGGTTTAGCAAAATCAAACTCACCACTATCCAGCCCTGCGATATCGGTAATACGTTCACCCAGGGCATCAAGCCGAACCACCCGCGCCTGCATTTCCGCCAGGCGGGAGGAATACGCTGCAAGCTGATGTACCGCCTGTGTACGACCTTCGGCAAGCAAATCTTTTTGTGAGTTCAATTGAGCTTCAAGTACCTCAAGTTCAGCGACCAGCCCATCACTCTCATCCCCACTACTTAAACCTATAGCAGCACCCAGACCTAGAGGAAGACCCAGGACACATAGAGACAACAAGGCTTTGGCCCAGCTGTTCACGCTCAGCGCGACGGTTCTGCCCTGCCAGGCATCAAGGAGTATGATTTTCATGGTTAGACTTGCGTTTCTCTTATTCTCAGGCTCATATCATTAATATCCACACCTACTAGTTACCCAGGTCTAACTGGCGAGCAAGGGCTTTACGTAGGATATCGGTGCATTCAGGTCATCTTCTTCAAAGGTCACTATTTCCCAGGCATCTTCCTGAGATAACAACTCTCGCAACAAGGCATTATTGAGTGCGTGCCCGGACTTGTAGGCTTCAAAGGCACCAATCAGGCTATAGCCCAGCAAATAGAGATCTCCAATGGCGTCAAGCACTTTGTGTTTGACAAATTCATCTTCGTAGCGCAAGCCGTCTTCATTCAAAATACAGTTTTCGTCGACGACTATCGCATTGTCCATACTGCCGCCACGGGCCAGACCCTTGGAACGCAAATACTCTATTTCGTGCATAAATCCGAAGGTACGCGCGCGGCTGACTTCTTTGACAAAAGAGGTGCTGGAGAAATCCACTGAGGCTTTCAAGCTACGATCACGAAATACCGGGTAATCAAAATCGATGGCAAAGCTAACTTTGAAGCCATCGTAGGGTTCAAACATAGCTGTTTTATCGTCTTCCTGGACCTTGACCGGACACTTGATACGGATAAATTTCTTCGGCGCAGCCTGCTCGACAATGCCTGCCGACTGGATAAGAAATACAAAAGGCCCCGCACTGCCATCCATAATCGGCAATTCTGCGGAGGTAACATCAATAATTGCGTTGTCTATACCCAGGCCAGCCATGGCCGACAACAGGTGCTCTACTGTGGAAACACGTACATCGCCATTGACCAGCGATGTTGACAGAGTGGTATCTCCGACGTTCACCGCTTTAGCTTCTATTTCAACAATGGGGTCGAGATCGATGCGCCGGAACAAAATTCCAGAGTTTACCGGCCCCGGCTTTAAGGTCAGGTACACCTTCTCACCGGTATGTAAACCGACACCGGTAGCACGAATAGTGTTATTTAATGTGCGCTGTTTTATCACTCGTAACGAATTCTAGGCAATCAGGCGCGCATAGTAGCAAAACCCTTCGCCACCCTCTACCCACTAGCGAGCACAAAAAGGCGCGTCCTGTGGAGGGGATCACACAGGACGCGATGGACGGGCGAATTAATCAGCCTGACGGCGCAAAAATGCAGGAATATCTAAATAATCCATATCCACTTCCTGCTTCAGTTGCGCCCGCGGCGCCTCCCTGACCTGCTCAATGGCGATTTCGGTCTGCTGCGCTGAAGCGTCGAGAGCAGTAGCCACTGCACCCGCCCTACCGCGAGGTCGACGGGTCACGGTGGGACGATCTAGCGCAACGAAATCAATCTCGCCACCGGGCTTAATGGTGTTATCAACCACTTTAGTCGGTGCCACTGGGCGCCTCGCCTCCTCCTGATGACCGAGGCCTGTCGCGACCACGGTGACTCGCAATTGATCTTCGAGATCGGGATCAATAACCGTACCAACCACCACCGTCGCATTTTCCGAAGCGAAGGCTTCCACGGTATCACCAACGTCGGCGAACTCTCCCAGGGAGAGATCTGGTCCGGCGGTAATATTCACCAGAATACCTTTTGCACCAAGCAAATCGATATCCTCAAGGAGGGGACTGTGGACCGCTGCTTCAGCCGCTTCCCGAGCCCGATGTTCTCCACTCGCCTGGCTGCTGCCCATCATGGCCATACCCATTTCGGACATCACCGTGCGCACATCGGCGAAATCGACATTGATCATACCCGGTCGAATAATAAGATCAGCAATGCCCTGAACTGCGCCCAACAAGACGTCGTTGGCTGCTTTGAAAGCATCCAGCAAAGAAGTGGATTTACCAAGCACCGCCAATAGTCTCTCATTGGGTACAGTAATTAATGAGTCAACTTTGTCTTTCAACTCATTAATACCTTCTGCCGCAATGGCCATACGCTTACGACCTTCAAATAGAAACGGTCGAGTCACCACAGCGACGGTGAGTATGCCCATCTCCCGAGCCACATCAGCCACCACTGGCGTAGCGCCCGTACCAGTGCCGCCGCCCATACCCGCAGTGATAAAGATCATATCTGCACCATCAAGCACATCGGCAATTCTGTCTCGATCATCCATCGCAGCCTGACGACCTATCTCAGGATTAGCCCCTGCACCCAGGCCTTTGGTCATCCCATTGCCAAGCTGTAGCAGCGTCGCGCCGGTAATGTCTTTCAGCGCCTGAGAATCGGTATTGGCACAGATAAAATCGACCCCTTGGACCTGACTTTCGATCATATTTTTAACGGCGTTACCGCCACCGCCACCGACACCTATTACTTTTATTTCCGCACCTTCTGGAATACTGTCAACAATTTCAAACATATCAATTACCCCTCGGCTCGCACCGTTTTGTCCATAAATTTAAGTACTGCATCAATACTACAAATGATCCTGAAACCAGCGTTTGATCCTTTCAATCAAACTCTCGCCAGGTTTACCCTTTCCTGATCTACCACCATCACGATGTTGCTGCATGCCATACAACAACAAACCCACACCTGTTGAGTAAATCGGATTGTTTACAATATCCGTCAGACCCCGGATATTTTGCGGACAACCCAGCCGCACTGGCATATGAAAAATCTCTTCCGCTAGCTCTACCACGCCTTCCATTTTTCCCGTGCCGCCGGTCAGCACCACACCAGCTGCCACTAAATCTTCAAAGCCGCTGCGGCGCAGTTCGGCCTGCACTAAGGTCAGCAGTTCGTCATAACGCGGCTCCACCACCTCAGCCAGAGCCTGTCTGGATAAATCCCGAGGCGGTCGATCGCCGACGCTCGGTACTTTGATGGTTTCTTCTGGCCCTGCTAGCTTCGCCAGAGCGCAGGCGTATTTAATCTTCAGTTCCTCAGCGTGAGCTGTAGGTGTGCGCAGAGCCATGGCAATATCGTTGGTAACCTGATCCCCGGCGATAGGAATCACCCCGGTGTGGCGGATTGCCCCGTCAGTAAAAATGGCGATATCGGTGGTACCACCGCCGAGATCAATCATGCATACCCCGAGTTGCTTCTCATCTTCGGTGAGCACCGCATAGCTTGAAGCCAACTGTTCCAGAATGATGTCGTCCACTTCTAGCCCGCAGCGGCGAATACATTTTTTGATGTTTTGTGCCGCATTGGCCGCACAGGTGACAAGGTGTACTTTGGCTTCGAGCCTGACCCCCGACATACCCAAAGGTTCGCGAACCCCCTCCTGGCTATCAATGATAAATTCCTGGGGTAAGACGTGGAGTATTTCCTGGTCGGCAGGAATGGCCACCGCCCGCGCCGCATCGATGACTCTCTCAACATCCATGGGCAACACTTCACGGTCTCGAATGGCGACAATGCCATGGGAATTCATACTGCGAATATGACTCCCCGCTATGCCCGCATAGACCGAATGAATGTGGCACCCGGCCATTAACTCAGCCTCTTCAATCGCGCGCTGAATTGCCGACACCGTCGATTCGATATTGACCACCACGCCTTTTTTCATGCCTGAAGAGCGATGCATACCGGTACCGACAATTTCCATCTGACCGTCGGCACCCATCACCCCCACTATCGCCACGACTTTTGATGTGCCGATATCAAGACCGACAATCATCTCTTCGCTATTTCCGTTCACCATATTTAGAACCCCACCTTCGGCACTCGATAGCTCATTACCAAACAGTCTGCTAACCAGCGGTCGCCACGCGACCTTTGACAAACAGCGAGTCGTTTAAAACCGCCTTGCTCCCTATACGTCCTTAGCGCCATGTCACAGCCACTCCATTTTCGTAGCGGGCATCAACCACCGATATCTCATCTTTACGCATTTTTAATTCATGACTCCAGGCCTGCAAAAAGCGGCGTACTTTGGCCAGCACTTGCTGCCGGCCCAGCCAGACAGAAAATCCGGTATCGAGCCGCATACGCCAACGTCGATGCTTGTCCATACCAAACTCGCTGACCTTAAGGCCTTCAGCCAGGAGTAATTCGCTAATATCTCGATACTCCCGCATGACATCTTCAACACTGCCCTCAGGGCCCGACAATTGCGGCAATGACGCCAGCTCGTCGGCATCACCCAGCTCAGATATCTGCCCCCGTTGATTAACAAAACCATGTTGCCCCCAGCGGGCAATAGCCACTTCCTCAACAACCGTGATCTCAATTCGGTCTGGCCAGTAACGACGCACAGTGGCGTGAGTCACCCAGGGGTGGGCCTCCAGGACAAGGCACAAAGCGTCAATATCGAGGCTCAAAAAGCCACCGTCCATCGTCGAATTAACAATGGACTCCAGTTCAATCTGACTGACCTTGCGCAAGGGATTAGCGATGGCGACAGCCAGTACCGGCGCATCAAGCCAGCGATAAAACAACACACTCAGCCCGACTATTACCCCCGCCACAATGATCACGCCAACACCGGTCAAGATCCGAGTTATGGCCGCCAGCCATGGTCGCCATCGCGCCTCGTCCGGAATATTCTTTGGTGCAGCTTGCTGATGCCGCCTCATGACTTTTGCTCCACAGCTGCTGTTTCAGGTTGCTGTGTTAAGTCGCTACTCGAATTGCAAGCAGACAGAATCTCCACAGCTAACTGACTGAAAGATAGGCCCTCAGCGGCAGCGGCCATAGGCACCAAACTGTGATCAGTCATGCCTGGAACGGTATTGACCTCCAGAACATAAAATTCACCGTCGGCCCCCTCCATCAGATCCACCCGACCCCAGCCACGACAACCAAGACTCTGGTAGGCCTCTAAGGCAAGCGCCTGAATAGCCGCTTCGCGTTCTGCCGATAAACCACAGGGACACAAATAGCGGGTATCGTCGGCAATGTATTTAGCCTGGTAGTCGTAAAAAGTCCGTTCGGTCTCTAACTTGATGGTGCGCAGCGCTTTGCCATTGACAATAGCTACCGTGTATTCGGCACCGCTCAACCACTGCTCAGCAAGCACACAGCTGTCGTACTGACTGGCTATTTGCCATGCCGCTTTCAATTCAGAAGCCGAATCAACCTTAGTCATTCCGAGACTCGAACCTTCGCTTGCCGGTTTGACCATGGCGCTACCGCCCAGAGATTTGAGCACCTGGGGCCAATCACTGTGCTTGTTAAGCAATATAAAAGGTGCTGTCGGTAAACCAATGCCCGACCAAAACTGTTTACAGCGCATTTTATCCATAGCCAATGCCGAGGCCAGCACACTACTGCCGGTGTAAGGCAGGCCCATACTTTCTAAAGCACCCTGTACGACACCATCTTCGCCACCACTGCCATGGAGCATAATGAAGACCCGCGCTGGCGCTAAGGCCCGCAACTGCTCCATCCAGTCCTGACCCGCATCGAGGCCGAGGGCATCGACCCCAGCTTTCTGAAGGCCTTTCAACACTGCAACGCCGCCCGCAAGGGAGACTTCTCGCTCCCCGGACCAGCCACCGTAAAGCACCACCACGCGACCCACCTGGTCGGCATCGAGAGCGCTCCGGTTCATATCACTGGCCATTATTGAAGACGGCTCTCTGCTAATAATTTAACCAGCGTGCTAACGCTACCTGCACCCTGGGTAATAACAATATCTCCGGCGCGAACCAGACCGGCAATCATGCTCGGCACTGCCTCTATAGATTCAGCCAGGACAGCACTCTCACCTGAGCACTTACGCTTGCCAGCACTCAGGCCAGCGTAAGCTTGGCAACTCTGATCATTGATCGCCGCACAGAGATGATCACTATCTGCACCGTCAATAAGCGCCTCCCCAGCGGAGTACACTGGCACCAGCAACAGGGCATCACATGCCGATAACACTTCGACAAAATCATCGAATAAATCCCGGGTGCGGGTGTAGCGATGAGGCTGAAACACCAGCACCAGGCGCCGCTCGGGCCAGCCCTTGCGCACCGCTTTAATCGTTGCCTCGATTTCTCGGGGATGGTGCCCGTAGTCATCTACCAGCATGGCCGTGCCCTCACCCACGGGGTAGTCACCGTAGACCTCAAAGCGCCGACCAACGCCCTCAAACCCTGCGAGACCGGCCAGAATTAGATGTTCAGCAATGCCTTCATCAACCGCCACCGCAATGGCCGCTGTGGCGTTGAGAATATTGTGCTCACCGGGAATGTTCAGTTTCACATTCAGGGGTGCTAAGCCATCGGGACGACTTACCGTAAATTCAGTGCTGCGCTCATGGGCCTGGACATCACTAATAGAAAAGTCAGCGTCTTCAGAAAAACCATAGGTCAGTATGGGTCGGGCAATGCGAGGCACGATCTCCTTGACTGTGTCGTCGTCGATGCAGAGCACTGCGAGGCCGTAAAAAGGCAGGTTATGAAGGAATTCCACGAAGGTGGTTTTCAGGCGCTCAAAATCAAAATCATAGGTTTCCATATGATCCGCATCGATATTGGTCACCACGGCAATCATGGGCTGCAGATGCAGGAAGGAGGCATCACTCTCGTCGGCCTCTGCCACCAGATAGCGACTTTCACCGAGCTGGGCATTAGTGCCCGCACTATTGACCCGACCACCGATAACAAAGGTCGGAGCCTTACCGCCCTCGGCCAGAATACCGGCCAGCAAGCTGGTCGTGGTGGTCTTTCCGTGCGTGCCTGCCACAGCAATACCGTGGCGATAGCGCATTAACTCAGCGAGCATTTCAGCCCGAGGTACAGCGGGAATACGTGACTCCCGTGCTGCGACCAGTTCTGGATTATCATCCCGGATTGCCGAGGACACCACGGCTACATCCGCACCGGTCAGGTGCTCGGCGCTATGGCCGATAAACACCTCAACACCCAGGGCGCGTAAACGACCGATATTGTTGTTGACCGCGAGGTCCGAACCAGAAATCTCGTAGCCCTGATTATTCAGCACCTCGGCGATGCCACACATACCGCTACCACCGATGCCAATAAAATGAATACGACGTATACGACGCATTTCTGGAACTTCATAAACCCCGCTCACTTGATCAACTCCTGACAAACATCAGCCACCACCGCAGTCGCTTGCGGGCGACTTAAGGCCCGCGCTGCCTTGGCCATGCTCAATAGCCTGGGTCGATCACTAAATAATTCACTCAATAAAGCAGCCAAATCTGCTTCGTTGAGATCATCTTGCTGGATCAGTAAAGCCGCCTCATGATCAACCAACCAGGCACCATTGACTGTTTGGTGATCGTCAATGGCAAAGGGGAATGGAATCAAGATCGAAGCCAGACCAGCCGCCGTCAGCTCGGACACGGTTAAGGCTCCCGCCCGACACAGCACCAGATCTGCCCAGCCGTAGGCCTCGGCCATATCGTCAATAAATGCCGAGGTATCGGCACATACACCGGCGTCTGCATAAGCCTGGCGAGTCGCCTCAAGATGATCACGACCGGTCTGGTGGCGTATTTCTGGTCGCAGACTGGCGGGCATCCGCGCCACACAGGCCGGAATCATATTATTAATCGCCAGCGCACCGAGACTGCCGCCGAGCACCAGTAAAGCCGGCACTTGCTCACTGCTGGCATTGAGGCTATCGCCAAGACGCTGCTCAGGGGCCGGCAAACTGCTGATATCTTGCCGAACCGGATTGCCACAGTGCTGCCCACGGGGCAAGCTACCCGGAAACGCTTCGAGCACACGGTTGGCAACTTTCGCCAACAGACGATTAGTCGTACCGGCCACTGCGTTTTGCTCATGAATCACCAGAGGTTTGCCCAATAAGCGAGCTGCAAGACCACCGGGGCCGGAGGCAAAGCCACCCAGACCGAGAACCACGTCGGGCTTGACACTCCTCACTACAGCTAAAGCCTGCCAGAGCGCTTTTAGTAATTGCCAGGGGGCTTTGACTTTACCAAGCACACCTTTTTTACCGCGTAGACCGCTGACCTCTATAAAACGGATGGGGAAATCACGGGCCGGCACCAGCTGTGCTTCAACGCCCCGACGGGTGCCCAACCAGGTGACATCGAGTCCTCGCTCGCGCAGCTCTTCTGCCACCGCCAGGCCTGGGAAGACATGCCCGCCGGTACCGCCCGCCATAATCAACACCCGGCTACGCTCCATGGTCACTACGCCCGACTTTCGCACTCGCCACAGCGGGCGTCGTGTAATTCATTTCCAGACCGGCGCGAAGTACCAGCGCAACAATCAAACTACAGACCAATAAACTACTACCCCCGTAACTGACAAAGGGCAGGGTCAGGCCTTTAGTAGGCAATAGTCCCGATGCCACCCCCAAATTGATAAAAGCCTGCCCGGCCAGCATGAGGCCAAAACCAAACACGGCATAAGCGACAAACCAGTGCTGGCGCTGTATCGCCTGAACACCAATAGTGAAGACCCTCATAACCAGGACAATCAATAAGGCCAGCACCACTAAAACACCAACCAGACCAAATTCTTCAGCAAAAATAGCAAATACAAAATCGGTGTGGGCTTCTGGTAAATAGAACAACTTCTGCACACTATTACCCAGGCCGACGCCAAACCATTCACCTCGACCAAAGGCGATCAGGGATTGGGTTAATTGATAACCGCTGTCGAATTGATCAGCCCAGGGATCTAAAAAAGTAATCAGCCGTCGGAATCGATAAGGCGATGCCACCACCAAAGCCGCCACGCCTAGCATTGCCACTGATATCAATGCCATAAATTGCCATAGACGCACACCCGCTAAAAACAGCATTGCCAGAACCGTCGCGCCGATAACCACCGTCGAGCCAAAATCAGGCTCCAGTAACAACAGCCCACTGAGCAAAACCAGAATACCGAGAGGCCTGGCAAAACTTTTCCAATCCTTGTGCAAATTCAGGTGATGACGTTGTAAGTAGGCGGCGATAAAAACCACCATCGCTATTTTCGCTAACTCTGAAACCTGCAAGGTTAAAGGCCCCGCACGAAGCCAACGAGAACTGCCATTCACTTCATGACCGACACCGGGAATCAACACCGCAACCAACAACAGCACACTGCCGATCAGTAGCAATCCGGCATATCGATACCAGAGCTGCATGGGAATTTGCAGAACAATCAGAGCGCCGATGGCGCTGATAACGAGATAAACCAAATGCCGTTTTAAGAAGAAAAATTCATCCTGATAACTGTAGGCCGAATAAGCAATCGAGGCCGAAAGAACCATCACGATGCCAATAGATATCAAGGCGCAAACGCTTAACAGGAGAGGCTTATCAAGCTCCATAAGCATTCTGGGTCGCCAGAACCAGCCAGACCAATCTCGAAGCTGAGTCAGCACAAGGCCTCCACTGCAGCTCTAAAACTGTTGCCACGTTCAACAAAGCCAGAATACATATCGAAACTGGCACAGGCTGGTGATAGCAGCACGCTGTCACCGGGGACAGCGTGCTCGGCAGCAAGCATCACAGCTGCGGTCATATCCTCGACGAATAAAATCTCTACCGAAGCAGGTAGGCACTGGGCAATTTGAGGAGCATCTTCGCCAAGCAATATCGCCACCTTGACCCGGCCTTCCGTGGCAGCTTCAAGCACGGAGAAGTCCTGGTCTTTACCCTGGCCACCAGCCATCAATATGATATTCATATCACCTGCATCAGCCAGGCCAGTTATGGCCGCCAGGGTCGCGCCACAATTTGTGGCCTTCGAATCATTGATCCAGGTGATGCCCTGCTTGCCATCGACGACCTGAGTTATTCCCGCAACCGTCTCACAGCGATGAGCTAAGCCACTAAAGTCCCGCAGCGCCTGAAGCATAGCCTCGCGAGGCAAACCGGCAGCCTGACCCAGAGCCAGCGCAGCCAGGGCGTTGGCAATATTATGACGACCTTTGATACCCAGCTCGGAGACTGCCAGCCAGGGTTCAAACTCGAAGGCGAGATAAGTTTCGTCGTTTTCTTCCAGCAAACCGAAAGCCTTTAAATCTGGTTTGCCCAGACCAAAAGTAAGACGCTCCACTGAATCGGGCACCAGCGGCCGGGTTAGCGTGTCATCCCGGTTAACGATGACCTTTTTAGCACCTCTAAACACACGATGTTTGGCGCGATGGTATTCCATCAGGCTGGCGTAGCGATCCATATGATCGGCACTGACGTTGAGAACCGTCACCACCTGGGCCGATAACTTATCGATCAACTCAAGCTGAAAGCTCGATAACTCCAGCACGTACAAATCCCGCTCTGCACTCAATAAATCCAGCGCCGGTGGCCCAAGGTTGCCGCCGACACCGACATTTAAGCCAGCCGCCTCAGCCATTTTTCCGAGCAGAGTCGTGACAGTGCTTTTACCGTTTGACCCGGTGATCGCAATCACGGGGGCCTTAGCCTCGGCCATAAACAACTCGATATCGCCGATTAGCTCCACGCCCTGAGCCGCCGCTTCTACCAAGGCTGGATCCGCCAGAGACACACCTGGACTCACTACCAGGCGCTGTGCGCTGGCTAATGTTTCCGAGCGGAAACCACCGACCTCGACTTCTACTTCCGGCAAGATTTCCTGCAATGCGGCAAGGCCCGGCGGTTGCGCGCGACTGTCGACCACCACGAAAGGCTCGCCACTGGCCGCCAGAAAGCGCGCCACGGACAAGCCGGTCTCGCCCAGACCCACCACAACACTTAACTTGTCGCTCGCGATTAAATTTCCCACAGCCTGCTCTTGCATCTATTTACGTCGTACCTGTTTATGTCGTACCTGTTTATGTCGTAGCTAGTTAGGTCGCTCTTACTAATGTCATACCTTGTTATTTCAGGTGTTTTCATCACCCCTGCTTTACTGCCATTACCTGAGCTTTAAAGTCGCCAGTCCAAATAAAACCAGCATCACGGTGATAATCCAGAAACGTACAATCACCCTTGGTTCCGGCCAGCCTTTCAACTCAAAATGGTGGTGAATGGGTGCCATACGAAAAATACGCTTACCTGTAAGCTTGAAAGACGCCACCTGCAAAATCACCGAAACCGTTTCAAGAACAAAAATCCCACCCATAATGAACAACACGATTTCGTGACGGACGATCACCGCGACGATACCCAGCGCTGCGCCAAGGGCCAGGGAACCGACATCGCCCATAAAGATTTGCGCGGGATAAGTGTTAAACCACAGGAAGCCAAGACCAGCGCCACCCAAGGCTGTACAAAATATCACCAGCTCGCCTGCACCACGGATGTAGGGAATATGTAAATAACTGGCGAATTCGATATTACCGGCCAGATAAGCAATCACGCCCAGTGCGCCACCCACCAGTACCGTCGGCATAATGGCCAGGCCGTCAAGGCCATCGGTGAGATTCACAGCATTACTCGAACCGACAATGACCAGATAAGTCAGAACCACATAAAAGATGCCCATATCCCAGGCGACGCTTTTAAAGAAGGGTACGATCAATTGCGTTTCCGCTGGCGACGTTGCGCTGACAAACAAAAATACCGCCGCACTCAAACCAATCAGCGACTGCCAGAAATATTTCCAGCGTGCGGATAAACCCTGAGAGTGCTTTTCGACCACTTTGCGATAATCATCCACCCAACCCACGGCACCAAACAAAAACGTCACCGCCAGAACCACCCACACATAGCGATTACTTAAGTCCGCCCACAGCAAGGTACTGGTAAAAATTGATAAGAGAATCAGCGCCCCACCCATAGTCGGGGTACCGGCTTTAATTAAATGACTTTGCGGACCGTCATCGCGTACCGCCTGACCGATCTGCATATCATTGAGACGCCTAATCACCATTGGCCCCAATAACAAAGAGATACTCAGCGATGTGAGAATTCCCAAAATCGCCCGGAGGGTCAGGTATTTGAAGACCGCCAGGGTACTCATGTACTGAGATAAATAGTCGGCTAACCAATAAAGCATCAGGCACTTCCCCCTGCGATAACGATCTGTTCAACCAATTCATTCATGCCCGCACTACGGGAACCCTTGACCAGCACTGTGACATCGCCTCGCAATTCAGGGAGCAAGGACTCGACAAGGGCGTCTTTATTCGCGCAGAGACGGCCTTCATCACCAAAACCAGCAATGGCATGGGCGCATAAATTTCCGGTTGCCAGAAGCAAATCGACACCCTGTTCCGTGGCGTACTCGCCGACTTCGTAATGCAGCTTGTCAGCATCGGCACCAAGCTCTGCCATATCACCGAGCACCAGTATCCGGCGGCCTTCTAAGCCAGCCAGCACATCAATAGCCGCTTTCACGGAACCCGGATTCGCGTTATAACTATCGTCGATTACCCGGCAGCCTTTAAGGCCGGTCTTATATTCCATGCGCCCGGCCACCGCCGACACTGACTCCAGACCCGCCGCAATGGTGGTGATTTCGAGACCTGCAGCCACAGCGCAGGCCGCAGCTGCCAGGGCATTATTGACGTTATGACGGCCAGGTATACGCAGCTGAACGGGCAATTGATCCCTTGCCTGATCTCGACAAATATTCAATACAAACGCCGCACAGCCCTCGACGTCTAAACGTATATCGCTGGCATAAACATCGGCCTCCGCTTTATCGAGACTAAACGTCACGGTCTCGAGGCAAGGCAAGGATTGTTGCCACTGCTCTAACCAGGGCTCATCCAGATTAAGAACCGCAACACCTGAACCATCGAGACTGCGATAGATTTCACCCTTGGCGGCGGCAACGCCGGCCAGAGAGCCAAAACCTTCAACGTGAGCCGGTAAAACGTTGGTCACCAAGGCGATGGTCGGCTTAACCAAACTGGCGAGATAGGCTATCTCGCCAGGTGCGCTGGCGCCTAATTCGAGCACGGCAAAACGGTGCTCTGGCTCCAATCTCAATAAGGTTTTCGGTACTCCGATGTAATTATTCAGGTTGCCCTGCGTGGCTAGCACCGGTGCCACGCAAGCGAGAATACTCGCCAGCATTTCTTTCACCGTGGTCTTGCCACTGCTGCCAGTGAGAGCCACTAAGGGGCCATCAAACTGCTCGCGCGCCATAGCCGCTAACTGACCCAAAGCCTGCACTGTATCTGGGACCACCCATTGCGGAACATCGAGTTGTTTATCAGGGTATTGAACAACTAAACCGCAGGCTTTGCTGGCGGCCTGTTTAAGAAATAAATGGGCATCGAATGATTCACCGCGCAAAGCCACAAACAAATCCCCGGCAGCAACTGTCCGAGAATCTGTGGACACATGACTAAAACCGCAATCCGGATACAGCAAGGTGCCGCCATAAGCCACCGCAGCCTGGGACAAGGTTAAATTACTCATGACCACCTTCCCTATGCCTGAGCGCTAAACGTGCCTGTGCAGCATCGCTAAAGGGTAAACGGCTCTCACCATTTATTTGGAAATCCTCATGACCCTTACCGGCAATCAGCACGGTGTCTTGCGGTTCAGCGTGGCTGATAGCAAAAGCAATGGCCTCAGCCCGGTCTTCGATACGATGAAACAATCGATTCGCGCCAGACAGGATGTCATCAATAATATTCTCTGGCGCTTCGTTACGAGGGTTATCACTGGTGACGACTATCTCGTCTGCCAATTCACCAGCAACGGCGGCCATCGCCGGACGCTTGCCTTTGTCCCGATCTCCGCCACAACCAAATACGCACCACAATTTAGCACTGGAGTCCTTGCTGGACGCCCCACTCGAACTAGTTGCGGTATAGCGCAAAGCGCTCAAGGTATTCGACAGAGCGTCGGGCGTATGAGCATAGTCAATAACGACTCTCGGACCCGATCCCTCGTTAATCACCTCTAGACGACCAGGCACAGGTCGCAACTGACTTAGCGCTGGCATCACCTGATCAAAAGCCAGACCACTGGCGCAAGCGGTGGTCATAACCGCCAGGAGATTACTCAGATTAAATTCGCCGACCAGTCGACTCTGTATGCGCGCTTCACCCCATGGGCTAACGACATCAGCCTCTATGCCTTGTGCCGAGTAGCGAATATTACTGACATAAACCGCGCTATCTTTCGCTGTAAAAGAATCTGCGCTTAGTGAATAGGTATAAACTTTTATGCTGCTATCAAGCGCTTCAACAAGGGCAAGCCCGGCCGGGTCATCGACATTAATAACCCCGAATTCAAGGCCCGGCATCTGGAAGAGTTTTTCTTTGGCCGCCAGATACGCCGCCATCGTGCCGTGATAATCCAGATGATCCTGACTGAGATTGGTAAACACCGCCCCGGCCACGCGGACACCGCTAATCCGGCCCTGATCAAGACTATGAGAAGACACCTCCATCGCCACACAGGCCACATCGGCGGCACGCATGTCAGCCAGGATGGCCTGGCTAAGCACCGCATCCGGCGTCGTTAAACCGGTACTGATCAAGTCTTTGTTAACCAACCCCCTATTAGTTAAGTCCCTGTTAATTAAGCCTCCGGCACTTTGACTCTCAGCATTATCGCCACCAGACCCACCGGACTTTGGCGCAAGCCGATCCGACACACCGTAACCCAACGTACCAATCACAGCCGCCGTGACCTTGAGCTGGTTGAACAGTTGCGCAAGCAGGTGGGAACAGGTGGTCTTGCCGTTCGTGCCAGTGATTCCGATCACCCGCATATGCTCACTGGGCTGATCGTAAAAGCGCCCGGCGATAGAACTTATCTGGCTGACTAAACCGGCAATCAAGACTACCGGCACTCCATACTCAGGCAATGCTTGCCTGGTTTCGTCTTGTTCGAGCCCATCTTGTTTTAAAGCTTGCTCGGACCATGCCTCGTGCTCCGCGAGCACCGCCACGGCACCCGCGGCAAGTGCCTGACCGATAAACTGTCGGCCATCGACTGGCTTATTTTGATCGAAACCTGGCACCGCAATAAACACATCTCCGGGCCGGACCTTGCGGCTATCGAGCTGGAGTCCACTGACACCAATCTCTGCCACTGATTCTGCACTAACGGTTCGCGGCAAAATCACTGACTCAGCCATCATTTCCATATCGGGTAATAAATCCCGCAGGGTCATGACAGCTGTATTTTTCTGCGCGGCCATCACGTTGCGCCACCCTGTGCGCGAACAAGCTTCTGCACTCCGGCAAGGTCTGATTTCGCCATCGACTTATCCGCACCAGATCTGCTTGTTTGCACGTCTTTGGGTGAGGTTTCTTTAGGCAAGTCTTCTTTAAACGAGGCTTCTTTAGCCGTGACAAGCTCTGATTTTGGAAAGGGAATATCCGGTGGAATATTTAGAAAACGCAAGGCCTCAGCAGTGACTTTTGAAAACACCGGGGCAGCCACGAGACCACCGTAATAGTCTTCACTACGTGGATCATCAATCACCACCACCGCTACCAGGCGAGGGGAATCTGCTGGCACCATACCAGCAAATAGCGAAACATAATGATCCTGCTGATAACCTGCCGCCCCCACTTTGTGGCTGGTTCCGGTTTTACCTGCCACCTCATAACCTGGAATCGCCGCTCTGGTTCCGGTACCACCCTTCTCTAGCACCGACTTCATCATTTCGCGCACATCCACGGCGATAGCAGAGGGGATAACCCGATCAAGCTCGCTCGGGACTTGCCTGTCTTCAGGCGATATCTTCAACAGCGATACTGCTGTTTTAGTACCCCCACTCGCCAACACACCGTAGGCCTGCGCTAATTGCAGAGGCGTTACCGCCAGGCCATAACCGAAAGCCATGGTCGCTCTTTCAACTGGTCGCCAACGCTGCTTATTCGGCAAAAAACCAGCCGATTCACCGGGAAAACCCGTACCCGGCCCTTGCCCTAAACCGACTCGCTCGAATACCCCACGGATCGCTTCAGGCTCTAATGCCATGGCGATCTTGGTGGTACCTACCTGGCTCGATTTCTTAAGAATCCCAGTGAGATCAAGCGGGCCATAATTTTTGTGGTCAACAAAGGTTTTACGACCGACCCGGAAGTGCCCCGGACTGGTATCGATGACGGTGCTGGGATGAAACTTGCCGCTCTCCAAAGCCGCCACCATGGTCAGGGGCTTCATGATAGAACCAGGCTCAATAAGGTCGGTTGCCGCCCGGTTGCGCATGGCCTGGGTGTTCAAGCGACTGCGATCATTGGGGTTAAACGAAGGCTGATTAACCATGGCCAGTACTTCGCCACTGTGAACATCGAGAATTACCACCGAGCCTGAGGCCGCACGAAAGTGAGTAATCGCCGCTTTCAATTCCCGATAGGCCGCATATTGCAGTCGCAAATCAATACTCAAGGCGAGATTCTTACCGGGTTTTTCACTACTCAATAATCGGAGGTCTTTGATGACACGACCCTTTTGATCCTTAAGCACCTGCCTGAATCCAGAGCGCCCAGCCAGGCTCTCGTTGAAGGCCAGCTCCATGCCTTCCTGACCAACATCATCAATGTCGGTAAAACCGACCAACTGAGCCGTGACTTCACCAGCCGGGTAGTAGCGCTTGTACTCGGTGTTTTTGTAAACTCCGGGAATACCCAGCTCAAGAATCGCCTCGGCCTGTCGCGGCGTTATCCGCCGCGACAAATACATAAATTCTTTGCCTGCATAATGCGCGATGCGACCAGTCAGGACACTGAGCTTTATACCCAACTGCCGAGCTAGTGGAGCAAGCTGATCTGCATTGGCATCAAGCACTCTCGGGTCAGCCCATATGGACAAGACCGGCGTACTCACCGCTAGAGGCTCACCTCTGCGGTCGGTTATGACACCGCGATAACCGGGAATTTCTTCCTTGCGCACCATCCGGTCGTCACCCTGACCCTTCAAAAACTCAAAGCCCCGATCAATATCTGGCAGCACCTGCAAGCTGGCAATCTTCCACAGCGCAGCAAGCGGCAGTAGCGCCAACCCGACCACCACTACGCGATAACGCCAGGCTGACAGACCAAGCTGTCGAGCACCCGGCTGTCGACCACGAGACGATCTAGACTTAGACCCAGAAGGTCGACGACTTTTTGTTTGCTCGCGCTTCAAGGCTTAACTACCACAATCTGATCCAGCACTGGCGCCTGCATACCCAATTTTTGTTGTGCAAAAACTTCAACCCGATGCAAAGAAGCCAGCGCGCTTTCTTCAATCAAGTACTGACCCCAGGCGACTTGGAGACCATTTTTTTTCTGCTCCAGCACAGCCAGCTCGCTGTACAACAAACGACACTGGTGACTGACATAAACCACACTCAGGCCGCTGAACAGCATCAATAGCCATACGACTGCCATAACTTTCGACAAACTTAGTCCGAGGATGGTGGACGCTTGACTCATACCAGCTTCTCCGCCACACGCATCACGGCGCTGCGAGCACGGGGATTGGCGGCAATTTCTTGCTCGCTGGCCTTGATGACCTTACCTACCGAGCGCATCCGCCGCACAATCTCGCTATCGCGTATCGGCAAGCCTTTCGGCACCACCGGGCGCTCGTGACCGCGAATAAAACGCTTGATGATCCGATCCTCGAGCGAGTGGAAGCTGATCACCACCAGAAGGCCACCCACCGCTAGCACATCAAGCACGCTATCAAGAAGCTGATGTATTTCTTCCAGTTCCCTATTGATGAAAATTCTGATCGCCTGAAAGGCGCGAGTGGCGGGATGCTTATGCTTCTCCCAGGACGGGTTAGCCTCAGTAATGATGCTTGCCAGCTGGCCGGTTCGGGTAATAGGCGCTTCATCCCGGGCAGCGACAATTGCCCGTGCCATGCGACGAGCGTGCTTCTCTTCACCGTAATCTCTGAGCACACGGGTGACTTCATCGATTGAGGCCACGGCCAGCCAATGCGCAGCACTTTGGCCTCGATCCGGGTCCATTCTCATATCCAGAGGCCCATCACGTAAAAAGCTGAAACCCCGGCTGGAATCATCTAGTTGCGGAGAAGACACACCCAAATCCAGAAGTACGCCGGACACCCGACCCGCGCCAAGATGCCGCTCAACTATCAAGGCCAAATCCTCGAAACAGCCGCGCTCGATAACAAACCTTTCATCACTGACGAAATACTGGTTTGCCCAGGCGCAGGCCTCAGGGTCTTTATCAATCGCCAGCAAGCGGCCCTTGCTGGACAAACGTTTTAAAATTTCAGCACTATGGCCACCGCGGCCAAAGGTACCATCCACGTAAAAGCCATCAGGGTTCTGAACCAATGCCGCAACGGCCTCTGCTCGCAATACCGTGGTATGACTTTCAGGCTGAAGGCCCACCAAACTTACCTCACAGGGATATAGATTTTATATCGTCGGGAAAATCCGCTTGACCGGACTCTTCATCCAACCAGATATCTCGTTGTGTATTCCAACTCTCTGAGTTCCACAGCTCTAAACGGTGGCCCTGCCCGACCACCGTCACTTTCTTTTCAAGCTCGGCATAACTACGTAATTCTGGAGGAATCAAAACGCGTCCATTGGCATCCATTTCGACATCTCGGGCATGACCAATTAATAAGCGTTGCATACGACGGGTCGCAGCGTTTAAGGTAGGGAGGGCACGAATCTTGTTTTCTTGCTCTTCCCATTCGGGCAGCGGATAAATCATCAGGCACTTGTCGGAAATATCTATGGTCACCACCAACCGACCTTCACAATCAGCCAGCAAGGCATCTTTATGCCTGACAGGCATAGCCATGCGCCCCTTGGCGTCCATGTTGATTTCGTTGCT
>JAHRWI010000180.1 GCA_019090225.1 Porticoccaceae bacterium | reverse complement strand
TCCCCGCTGAATTCCGTCCTACCGAAGAGTGGTTTCCGATAATTCGTAATAATATTATTAAATCGGGCCGACTCGGTAGTCTGGTTGCCAACGATTTTTCTGGTGCGATGATTCGCACTGAGTTGCTCGATATTAATCCAACCACGCGGGAAGCTCTTGATTATCAGGAAATAGCCGCTGATATGGAGGCTAAGATTCGAGATGCCGTTGAAACGGACGCCATCAAAGTAAGGATTATCGGTTTTGCAAAATCCACTGGCGATATAGCGGAAGGTGCCCGGGTTGTGATGCTGTTTTTCGCGGCCACATTCTTTTTTACTGCGATATTTTTATACCTTTATACAAGACTGATTTTAGCGACTATCCTGCCGCTGTTGAGCGGCCTGGTGGCCGTAGTCTGGCAGATGGGTTTATTGCCTTTGATGGGTTTCGGCCTCGACCCCATGAGCATCCTGGTGCCATTTTTGGTCTTTTCCATTGGGGTCAGTCACGGTGTCCAAAAAATCAGTGCCTGGTTGAACGAAATTATGTACGGCGGGGCCTGGGATGATGATGGCACACCGATCGTGCCTGCACCGGCGCAGGCGTCGGGTGTTGCTCCGCTCACTGCGGCAAGACGTGCTTTTCAGGCGCTATTTATCCCCGGCATTATTGCGCTTATCAGTGACACGGTCGGTTTTCTTACAGTGTTGTTGATTGATATTGGCATTATCCGTGAGATGGCTATTGCTGCGACGGTGGGCGTGGCAGCAATTATATTTACTAACCTGGTGCTGTTGCCGATTTTACTGTCCTACATCAAAGTTGCTAACCTAGATAAATTGCGAGCCAGGCAGAAGGCCAGTGAAGAAAGACTGGATCCTATATGGCGTGGTTTTGCGGCATTAAGTCATACTAAACCAGCGGCCGTTATTGTTGTTATCTGCGTAGCCCTAACGGCCTGGGGTATGGTTAAAAATAATGATCTGAAGATAGGTGATTCCCAGGCGGGAATCCCTGAGCTTCGAGAAAACGCCCGTTACAACGTCGATAGCCGGTTTATTACTGAGCGTTTCTCGGTCGGTGTTGATAAATTAACAGTGATGATCGAATCGAAAGAAAATGCCTGTGTCGATTACGAGGTCATGGAAGAAATGGATCGCCTGGCCTGGCATGTCAGAAACTTGCCGGGCGTACAGTCGGTGACATCTCTGGTTGATAATCAAAAGTTGCTACTCGCAGCCAACAGTGAAGGCAGCCCTCGGTGGTACCAGCTATCGAGAAATTCAGCCTCACTGTCATCTAGCCTCTATCATATGGGTGCTGGCGGCGACGCTTTTATGAATGCCCCCTGTAGTGCGATGCCACTTAATATTTACACGATAGATCACAAGGCAGAAACTATCGATACGATCATCGCAGGTATTAAGGCATTTCAACCTGCACTCCCGGAAGAGCAATTCAGGCCGAGACTAGCAGCGGGTAATGTCGGCATTATCGCCGCGACCAATGTCGCAGTAGAAGAAGCTCAGTTACCGATAATGCTATGGGAATATTCGGCAATTATTTTGTTAACGCTCATTACCTTCCGCTCCTTCGGGGGCATGCTATGCATAATTTTGCCATTGTCTATGGTGTCTATACTTTGCTATGCATTGATGGGTATGTTGGGTATAGGGCTGAAAGTAAATACGCTTCCGGTTGTAGCTTTGGGTGTTGGCGTTGGTGTCGATTACGCGGTGTATATTTACAGTCGTATGAATGACTATATTGATCGCGGTGAGACGTTGTCTGAGTCCTGTTATCACGCCATGCGTTTGACCGGTAAACCGATAATTTTCACCGGTATGGTATTAGGCGTAGGCGTCGGTGCCTGGATGTTTGCGCCACTTAAATTTCAGGCGGATATGGGAATTTTGCTCACCTTTATGTTCGTGGTAAATATGCTTGGTGCGATTATCGTCATGCCCGCGCTGGCTCGGTGGTTTTTGGGCCCAAGGATAAAAGCCGCACAGGAGAAAATAGCGAGTAAGCCTATAGATCTTTCAAACTGAAGATCTTTCAAACTGGGCTAGCGATTCCCATTGCTGCTAGATTAAAAGGCTAGCGAGTTTAAAACTGGGATTACTCGATATCTGTTGCGCCGCCCAGTATCGGTCCAATTTCATCATTGATAATGAGATCAGCGATATCATCAAGGTCGGTGGGGTCGCGATTAATGATGGCAAGCTGAGCATCATTGCGTTTAGCTACCGATGGAAATCCTGCCGCAGGATAAACCACCAGGGAAGAGCCTATCGCCAGAAATAAATCACAGGCGACCGTTGCCGCCTGAGCTTTGACCATTTCGTCCTGAGGCATAGCCTGCCCAAAGGATATGGTGGCAGTTTTAACCAGGCCATCACAGTGATCACAAACCGGCAGGCTTTCGTCCCGCTCAAAGTTTTCCTTAATTAACTGCAAGTCATAGCGTTGTCCGCAATCCAGGCAGTGGGCGTAGGTGGCATTGCCGTGGAGTTCAATCATTTTTGAATCTGGTACGCCAGAGCGTTGATGAAGACCGTCGACATTTTGAGTAATAACGTGGCTGACGATACCTAGCTCTACCAGTTTGGAAATAGCACGATGACCACGATTTGGCTCAGCCTTTTTCATATCCTTATCAAACATGAGTTTAAGTCGCCAGGCATCTCGACGGGCATCCGCAGAAGCAACAAAATCGCTGAAATCAACAGGCTTGTGTTTACTCCAGATGCCGCCAGGGCTACGGAAGTCGGGTATGCCGGATTCAGTGCTGATCCCGGCACCGGTAAATACGACGGCGCGCTGGCACTTATCGAGCATAGCTTTTAGGCGGGCGACATTATTTGCGGTGTTAGTTGCTGCGCTATTTAAGGAGTTAACTGAGGGGTGATTTATGATGTTGTCAGTCACTTTTCTTATCTCCTGAAAATTATTCTGCAAGCGTTTTGCACGGGTTGTTCTAGTAACAGCATAGTCAAAATTCACGTCAATAGTGCATCTTTATTAAGGTGTGATTATCCGAAAAGTTGCTGATGCCGAGGCCAGCAATTCGCCGTCAAGGGATGTTAGTTCCGCAGCCATAAACCCTATCGTTCGCGCTTTTTGCACAATCCAGCCTTCGGCGATAACCGGGCCGGGCTTAACGCCTTTGATAAAACTGGTTTTTATTTCCAGCGTTGGTATAGAGGTGTCGGGAGGGCAGGTGCTGATTAGCGCAGGTGCCATTACGTCATCGAGCATGGCGGTGACGAAGCCGCCCTGTACAAAGCCTTTTGGGTTAGTCATGGCCTCAGTGGGCTGGTATTGAAATTTCATTCTGCCGCCGCCAGGTGTGACTTCAAGAATCGTTATACCCAGTAACTGACTACAGAGTGCGGGTGGCACCTCGCCCCGCAATATTGCCCATATGTGATGTTCCGCTGCCGACATAACTTCAACTCCCCGTGTTTATTTAATGTTGGTGGACTTTCAAGATAGAGGATTCTACTCTTCATCTACGCCCTAATAATTAATCAATGCGTTTAACAATAATGGAAGATACTGTCATGCCTGCATCTAAACCTACAATTAAGCCCAGCCCCAACGAACATTTGCTAACTGGAATACGTATTCTTGATCTCACCCGCGCCCTGGCGGGCCCGACCTGTAGCCGTATGTTTGCCGAACTGGGTGCTGAGGTGATCAAGATAGAACCCGCTCCATCTGGGGATATGGTGAGAGGTATATCCAAATTGCGCGGTGATAGCAGTCTCTACATTATTCAACAGAGTCTGAATAAAAAAAGCGTCTGTGTAAATCTCCGTACCCCGGAAGGCATGGCCATCGTTAAAGACCTGGTGCCTCACTGCGACGCGGTGGTCGAAAACTTCAAGCCAGGAATAATGGCAGAGATGGGTCTCGGCTATGACGACCTCTGCGTACTCAAGGAAGATATTATTTTGTGTTCTATCTCGGCTCTGGGTCAGACTGGTCCGCTTTCCGGTAAACCGGGTTATGACTATATCGCTCAGGCCTACTCGGGTATTACCTCAATGATAGGTGAGGCAGAAGACTCGCCTTATATTCCCCTGGCTGGTATTGGTGATGTCAGCACCGGAGTTCATGGCGCGTTTTCCATCGCAGCGGCTCTCCTACATCGTGCTCGAACCGGGCGTGGCCAGCATCTGGATATCGCGATATTAGATTGCTATTACCACTGTCATGAAGTCAATATTCACCAGGCTAGCGGTAGCGACGGGGCGATCAAACCTAGTCGTTCCGGGCGACATTTATCCTATCTTTGTCCGGCCGGGATATTTAAGGGGCCGGGCGGTGACATTATCATGATGGCGTTTATGCATCACTGGAAGGATTTATGTAAAGCCATGGGACGGCTAGATTTGATTGAAGACGAGCGCTACGCCAACGACGCAGTGCGCCTTGAGCGTCGGGATGAAGTGATCGCACTGATTGAAGACTGGTTTTCAGGATTTGACAGCGTCGATGCCGTAATAGAGATGCTCGAAGCTAACCACTTACCCTGCGCACCGGTATTGACCGTTGAGCAAACCCTGACCCATCCTCATTTAGTCGAGCGGGGCACGGTGCGAACGGTGAAGGATCCCCTTGGGGGCGAATTTCAAATTCCGGGGATGCCTATCAGAACCTCCGAGTACCCAGCCAACCCCGATTATCACGCGCCGGGGCTTGGCGAACATAACCGAGAGATACTGAGTTCCCTACTGGGTCGTAGCGAAGCAGAAATCATGGCCTTGTATGAAGGTGGCGCTTTGGTAGACGACGCAAAGTAGTGAGTTGCATTTTTCACGATTGCTGTTGCTGTGAATAAAACCAGCCTGCCGGGACTAGCTGAGGTGCTGTTTTATTCCATCGATACCGGGCTTATGGGCGAGTAATTCGGACTTGTCGATACCGCATAATTCATGGGGAAAGACCAGCCAGGCCTCTGTGGTCCGCAAGTGGTAGTCAGGACTCAGTTCGGTTTTGTTGCGCTCCGGTTTATACCAGGGTGTTGCGATACGAATCTCCGGTAGAATCTTGGGGAGAACGTCGGATTCATTACCAGTGTCGGTATTGCTGTTCGGATGGTCAATGTAGAGGCTATTAATATTACTGATTAGCGCAGCGAAGGTTTGGCCGCTATCGAGAACATCATCGACTAACAGAATCTTCTTGAATCCCCCCCTGTGTTCAGCGATATATTCCAGCCCGCAAAGCTCCGCGCTCCCTCGCTGCTGGTCAACGCCGCTGTAGAGCTGTGAGCGCACAGGGATATGATCCGCAACTACCCCAGCCAGGCTCAGGAGTTCGTGGATGGCAATGGCTATCGGGGAGCCACCACGCCAGATGCCGACAATCAAATCAGGCTGAAAGCCGCTGTCCAGCACCTGCTTGCCCAGCTCAAAAGCATCCTCTAGCAGTTCATTGGCGCTGATAAATATTTTGCTATCCACGAGTACTTGTCCTGTTTAAATTTCCCTATGGCTTTGTCACCCAAGGGATGAATAGCGCTATAATACGCGCTGATTTTTGGCCAGCCATTGTGAACGACGGAGTCTAATGATGAAACAAGCGAAACTGATTGCTGTACCTGCGGCTTTTATTGCTGCCATAACATTGGTGCTGACACTAGCTGCCTGTAGCGGCGAGAAAGAAGAAGTGACCTTAAGCACCGCTCAGGAAACGGCGATGTCCGAACGTTTGGCGCCAGCTGGCGAAGTGATCATGGCAAGCGACGTGGCTTCAGCACCTGCGGCAAGTAGTGGCGGCAGTCGTAGTGGTGAAGACGTTTATAACAGTAAATGTACCACCTGCCATACCTCTGGGGCAGCTGGTGCGCCTATGCTGGGTTCCACAGAACAATGGGCGGATCGCATTGGCAAGGGTATCGATACCCTTTATACCGGCGCGATTAGCGGCATCAATGGTATGCCACCAAAAGGCTTGTGTTTCGATTGTTCTGACGACGAGTTGAAAGCGGCTGTCGACTACATGGTCGAAAGCAGTAAATAAGCTACTCAAGTAGTACATAAAAAACCGCAGCATTGACTGCGGTTTTTTTATGGCTGACCAAGTTACATTCTAAATTGGGGTGATGGCTATTACTTAGATAGGGGTGATGCCTCTTCGCTTAAAGGTATGCCCCTGACGTCGTTTTTTTGCCATATCCAGAGCTTTGATAAGTACCTTGCGGGTATCCCTTGGATCGATAACATCATCCACCAGGGCAGCTTCTGCGGCCGGAAGGATAGTGGTTTTTGCTTCAAACTCCTTGATCAGTTCCGCTTTGCGTTCTACGCCATCCTCCGCGGCGGCTAGCTGTTTGCCAAACATAATCTGCACCGCATCATCCGGCGAGATAGCGCTAAACGAAGCAAGAGGCCATGCAACCAATAGGTTCGGCTCCATGCCTAGACTGTTCATGCCGTAGTGAGCAAGACCAAAGGCTTTACGCAGCATGACCGTAAAGCGCGGCACGGTGGTGTGCCCGATCTCATAAAGCAGGCGAGTGGACCAGCGGATAATACCGTCCAGCTCCGACTGAGGGCCGGGATAGTAGCCGGGTACATCCTGTAAAAATATCAACGCGATACCAAAGCAATCGCAAAAGTTAATAAAGCGGCTGATTTTCTGACAAGCTTTTATATCCAGTGTGCCGGACATGTGAGCCGGTTGGTTGGCGATAATGCCGACCACGCGACCATCCATTCTGGCGAGCGTGGTGACCACATTCTGAGCAAAGGCTGCTTGCATCTCAAAATGTTCGCCATCATCAATAATGCTGGCGATGACTTTTTTAATATCGTAGGCAAAGCGTAAATCCGAAGGCACCAGATCCATCAGGTCTTCACAGCGGCGCTCTGGATTATCACGAGTTTTCTTTAGTGGTGGATCTTCATGGCAGTTATCCGGCAGGTAGCTGAGGAATTCTTTGATTTTAGCGATACATTCTTGATCATCGGCGACCAGCAAATCACCCATACCGCTTTGCTCAACATGCTTGCGTGCACCACCTAATTCTTCCAGGGTGGTCTCGATACCCATTTTACTGCGCAGCAAGGGCGGCCCAGCCAGCATCATCGAGGAGTTTTCGGTCATCGGCACAAAATCGCCGATAGCAGTGATATTGGCGTGACCACCCACGCAAACACCCATCACCGCTACCACAATAGGCACATAACCACTCAGTGCCACCAGGTTGGTGAATTGCGGATTATCGTAAGCGCCCTGGCTGCTGACTTCTTCTTCCAGCCGCGCACCGGTGCCCTCGCTGAGTATCACCAGGGGGAAGCCCTGGTCCTTAATCAGTCGCTTGAGTCGGGTAAATTTCCACTCGCAGGTTTTGCCCATGGAGCCTGCCCGGTATTGAATATCGTAGGCAGCCGCGCCGACCATGCGACTATTGACCTTGCCATAACCGACAACGATACCGTCTCGGGGCGTCTCGCCGGGTTTGGTCGTTGCTGCTAAATCAGATTCCCGGGCCAGCGGTGCAATTTCTGTAAAGGAGCCTTTATCAAACAGCAGTTCAATACGCTCAGCAGCGGACAGCAAACCTTTGGCGTGGCGTTTTGAGTAGTCGAGATTCTCCAGGGCGAGTTTTTTATCGAGAAAGGGTTGCAGGGCTTCGGTCATGCTCAGGCCCCTGGTTTGGTCTACTTGCTCATAAACACTGGAGCTTTTTATCTCAGCTGGTTTGGCTTCTGTTTTACGTTCAGACACTCTGGGCTCAACCTCACATCGTCGCCGGGCGGCGGGGCGTGCAATTTAGCCTGAATCTAAGGCTCTCTCAAGGCTCAATGAGTGCCAATGTGATATGAGTGTTAAGCAACGACCTTTTTATCGCGCAGAGACGCAATTTGACTGCCGCTAAGACCAATTTCAGTGAGTATCTGATCAGTGTTTTCACCTAAAGCGGGCGCATGTGAGCGTATCTGGCAAGGTTCGTCACCAAAAATAGCCGGGGGCCGGGACTGGCGTAGTCGCCCGGCGACCGGGTGATCGTATTCGATGACTGCACCGGCATGTTTAACCCTGGGATCCTCCAGGACTTCATCCAGAGAATTGACCTTTCCACAGGGGACGCCGTTGTCTTCAAAGGCTTTAAGCAGCGCGGCGGTGGTGAAGTCGGCCGCGCTTTGTTCAAATTCGTCCATCATTTCTGGTAAGTGGGTAAAGCGCTCGCCGATGTCGCTGAAGCGAGGGTCATCCAGCAAGTCATTGCGATCAAGAGCCTGACATGCACCTTTAAACTCAGCGTCGCCGACGCAAATGCAGGTCACGTGGCCGTCTTTGGTGCTCATGATTCGATAAATATCGCCGATTGGGGGGCGGGTTTCGTAGGCCTCATCGCCACCAAAACCGTGATTCCAGAACGCATCGTTCCACAGGAAGGCGACGCTGGCGTCAAGCATAGATATCTGTAAATGGTGACCGCCAATGGTGCCTCGCTCACGAGCGAACAAAGCCGCCGAGATGGCCTGGGCTGCGGTATAGGCCGCGACTTTGTCACTGACAATGTTATTGACCAATTGGGGCTTGCCTTTTGAACCGCCCTGGCTGGCAGCAAAGCCTGCCATCACCTGAATAATAGGATCGTAGGCGCGTAGCTTTGATCCTGGGCCATCCGGGCCGAAGCCAGAGATAGAGGTGTAGATAAGATTGGGGTTTATTTTGTGGAAATCCTCAAAGCCGCAACCGGAACGCTCAAGGGCACCGGCCCTGGCATTCTGGACAAACACATCGGCATCTTTAATCAACTCTTCAATGATGGGCTGGGAGCCAGGTGCTTTTATATCGATGGCTAAGGAGCGTTTATTACGATTCATAAAGCTATAGCAAGCGCCGTAGCCGTGACGAGAGCCGCCCGCATATCGAGACGGATCACCAATGCCGAGTGACTCAAAGCGGATGACATCCGCTCCCTGGTCAGCTAGTAAATTAGTGGCCAGTGGCCCAGCGGTCTGGGTGGTTAGTTCGACTATTTTGACGCCCTGAAGTGGATGCATGATTTTATTTCCCCTGCATTGCTGGCCTTACCAGCGGATTATTATTTTGTCTGCTTAATGTCCGTTGCTAACAGTATGGTTTATTTAATCGCGTCTGCATAAATTTATTAGCTGAAACGCTTGCAGGCGGTGTTGTTGCTTTAAGTAACTTGGCATGGTGAAGGTTCTTTCCGCACCAGGGCTTGAGCTTGAGGTGCATCAAACTAGCCGGAAGTAAGGAGGTGTCGGGTTTGTTGTTGGCCCACATTGGGTCTATAAAGAGAGGATAGTATTTATTTTCGGTTTGGATTTGGGCTATCAAAGCTCCAGGGTTGAAATTAGCATGGGTATTGGCGGCTTACTGGATTTTCATGGCATGAAACGAGTTTGCCCATGGCTTTTGCTGATCGTGCATTGCGTGCTTGCAGTTAATTTTTCACAAGCCGGTAGCGGACTGACAGGTAACGAACAGGCAAGCGAGGGAAAGCCTGGTAATGGTCAGGTGGCAGTGCTAACCGTTGCCGATGCCATCGGCCCTGCCACGCAGGATTATATCGAACGTTCCTTTGAGCAGGCCGTTGCAGACAATGCCGCGCTCATCATTATTCGTATGGATACCCCTGGCGGCCTCGACGGTGCCATGCGTGGCGTTATCAAAACGATTACAGCTTCACCCATTCCTGTTATCACCTATGTTTCCCCGACTGGCGCACGGGCCGCCAGCGCGGGTACGTACATACTTTACGCCAGCCACGTTGCGGCGATGGCACCCGGTACTAACCTGGGTGCCGCCACGCCAGTGCAAATTGGTGGTATATCCTTTCCCGGAGGCGATAAGGATAAGGATGCCGATCATGTGGCGGACAAGCCTGCGGCTGATAGCGATGCCAAAGATGATACAGAAACCACGATAGATCAGGGCGATGCCATGCAGCACAAGATGGTTAACGATGCTTCGGCTTATATCCGTAGTCTGGCGGAGTTGCACGGCCGTAACGGAGACTGGGCAGAAAAGGCGGTACGAGAAGCCGCCAGTTTGCAGGCCAGCGAAGCACTGAACATGAATGTCGTCGATATTGTCGCCAGTGATATAGACGATTTACTGCAACAGATTGATGGGCGGGAAGTGCTCGTGAAGGGGCAGACACGCACATTGCAAACGCAGGGCTTAGTGCAGGTCGAATTATCGCCGGACTGGCGCAATCGCCTGCTCAGTGTGATCACTAATCCTAACGTGGCTTATATTTTAATGATGGTGGGCGTTTATGGCCTGATTCTCGAATTTTATAACCCGGGTGGTCTGGTGCCAGGTACCGTGGGAGCGATATGTCTGGTGTTAGCGCTGTACTCATTTCAGTTGTTGCCGGTTAACTACGCTGGCTTCGCTCTGGTTCTACTTGGCGTGGCGCTGATGGTTGCCGAAGCCTTTCAACCCAGCTTTGGCATGCTCGGTATCGGCGGTGTGGTGGCCTTTGTTATTGGCTCGATCATTCTTATGGACACCGATATTCCCGATTTCAAAATTTATCTGTCAGTGGTGGCAACATTCGCAGTGACGACGGTGCTGATTTTATTTCTTATGATCGGCATGGTGTTGCGGGCTCGTAACAGACCTGTAGTGAGCGGTGTGGAAGAGTTGATTGACAAAGTGGCGACGGTCACTGAAGCCTTAGAAGCCAATTATGCCAATGTCCGCGTACACAGCGAGCTGTGGCGGGCTCACGCACAGACACCCTTGCACCATGGACAGCAGGTCAGAGTGACCGCTGTTAAGGGATTAACACTTGAAGTTGAACTATTGCCAGAAGCAAACTCGGCCGCTGGCAACCCCGATACCTCGCTTGCGGAGCAAAGCTCATGATTGAGTACCCCCTATATACCTTTATTATTCTCGTCGTTTTACTGTTTGCCAGTGCTGTCAAAATCCTCCGTGAATATGAGCGGGGTGTGGTATTTTTACTGGGTCGTTTCTGGAAGGTTAAAGGTCCCGGTTTTATCATCATCATTCCCGGCATCCAGCAAATGGTGAGAGTGGATTTACGTACCATTGTTATGGATGTGCCCAGCCAGGATGTTATTTCCCGTGACAATGTTTCGGTGGAAGTAAATGCCGTTGTGTACTTTCGCGTGGTCGATCCTGAGAAAGCCATTATCCAGGTCGAGGATTTTTATATGGCCACCAGTCAGCTTGCCCAAACTACCTTGAGGTCTGTGCTGGGGCAGCATGAACTGGACGAAATGCTGGCCGAACGTGACCGCTTAAATGCGGATATCCAGGGGATTCTCGATCAGCAAACTGATGCCTGGGGCATAAAAGTGATTAACGTCGAAATCAAACATGTTGATCTCAATGAAACCATGGTTCGGGCCATTGCGCAGCAGGCTGAGGCGGAGCGCGCCAGGCGTGCGAAAGTGATTCATGCTGAAGGCGAATTGCAGGCTTCTGAGAAGTTATTACAGGCTGCTACCACGCTGTCGAAGCAGTCACAGGCCCTGCAACTGAGATACCTGCAAACCTTGACCGAAATAGCCAGCGAGAGAACCAACACCATCGTCTTTCCATTGCCCATGGAGTTGTTTGATAAGTTATTGAGCAGTGACGATAAAGCGCCATCCGAATAAATAAACGTGCATCCTTCCTGACCCTAAATATCTGACCCTAAGTATCTGGTCACAAGCACTCGTGCATTAAGAAAGTTCTTGGCAGGGTTTTCGTCGGTCGCACTCAGGGCGCGTCGGGGGCTACACAGACAGGTGGCCCCTTAATATATCTGCCAGGCTCCACTATGATGGTTGATAGCTTTTAACCAAGTAGAAGGAGTGTCGTGCCTATGAAGTTTGGTGTTCTACAGTTTTTTAGCTGGCCAGGCCGTCAGATAGCTTTGCCGACCGTGTACGAGCGGGCTTTTGACCGTATTGAGGTGATGGATAAATCTGGCTATGACGCTGTTTGGTTGGCCGAACATCACTTCACCGACTACAGCGTTTGTCCCTCTGTGCACATGATGGCCATGCGTGTTGCTGAGCGGACCAAAAACCTGCGTATTGGTACGGCGGTCTCCCTGGCCGCGTTTTATCATCCATTACGATTAGCAGAAGAAGTTGCTCTGCTTGATGTATTAAGCGGTGGTCGTGTTAACTGGGGTGCGGGTCGAGGCTTTGATCCTGTCGAGTTTGCGGCCTTTAAGGTGCCCATCGAAGAGAGCCGGGAATATTTCCAGGAGGCAGTAGACATAGTGCTAGCTGCCTGGACCAACCAGCGCTTAAATTTTTCTGGGCGTTACTGGCAATTTGAAGATGTTGAGTTGATGCCGAAACCCTTGCAACAACCTCACCCTCGGACCTGGGTGGCGGCCAGTTCAGACCCTGCAGTTCAGTGGGCGGCGAAACGGGGCCTGTCGATCATGATGAGTCCGCATTCATCATTTGTCGAAAATGCTGAGTTGCGTGAGCGATACCGGCTAGAACTTGAAAAGCACGGTCACACTATAAACGGTCGGGATATTCCCATGGCGCGTTTAATTGCCGTGGCCGATACCGATGCCAAAGCCGCTGAGATAGCCCGTGCCGGCGTCGAGTGGGTGGCGGGTTCCTATATAAATCCGGAGAAAAGTGCCGGGGATACTGCGACGAGAGCGATGACCATGGAGAGAGCAGAGGCTGTGGAGCATTACATGGGCAGCGCGGTTATTTACGGCTGCCCTGAAAATGTTATCGATCAGATTGAGCGCCTGCGGGAAGATATGCACATGGATTACCTGATGTGCGCACCGCTCAGTCATTCCTCATTTATGGACTTTACCGAGAAGGTAATGCCGTATTTTCAGTAGCGGCAGTCTAGCAATCAGGGTCGGCGGCTAGCTTTGGCCACGTTTGGCCTGAGTCAGCCGACTAATTTCACGGTCAATGGTGAAATGGCCGTGACCCTCGGCAGTAATCATATCGACACGATCCAGCAGCGAGTGGAGCTGGTGTTCTTCTTCGTGTTGTTCGGCGACGTACCATTGCAGAAAGTTAAAGGTAGAAAAATCCTTTTCGTCCAGGGCGGTTTCAACCAGTATGCTAATTTCTTTAGATACCGCCTGTTCGTGCTCCAGTGTGGCCTGGAAAGCCTCTCTCAGCGAAGTCCATGAAGTGGGCGGCGCGGCGATGGCGCCAAGCTCAGGCAAACCTCCGGTTTCCAGCACATAGCCAAAGAGCTTTTCCATATGCTGTTTTTCTTCGTCAGCCTGGAGGCGGAAAAACCCGGCGCAGCCATCGTAGCCTTTGCTTGCGCACCAGGCGCTCATCTGTAAATAAAGCACCACAGAGCTACACTCGTGATTAATTTGTGCATTTAACTTGCTGGTTAAATCTTCACTGAGCATTTCACTCTCCGGTTTATATGCAAATAGGTATGCACAAAAACGTATGCGCAAATATTGCGATTATTTATTTTAGACTTATTACCGTCCCCTTCTTTCTCTGGAAGACCGAGTTGATGATTCCGCTAGAGGCCCAGTCTGGTAAAACCAAAGCCCGCTAGGGTCTCAGTCCGCTAGAGCCAAAGAAAGAAGGAGTTTATATAAAGGCCTTATGTAAAGCGCCTACTTCTGGATTGACTTTACGTAGTTGGTCAATGCCCTTAGTCGAGCCCTGGTTACAGCTTCTTGTTCGCCACTGTCTTCATAAATCACCTTACCCCACACGGGCATATCTGCCGGTCCGTGGGTGCGAATGTTTTTATCGTGATCTGGACTACCTTCGATAATACTGAGCACTCGCTTATAGGGGAACGCGCCATCAGTTTCCTGTTGATGCAGATAGGTTAAATCTGGTGGTCTATTTTTCAGTGAGCCAGCCACTGGCCCATTCCCTTCACCTGTAACACCATGGCACGAGGCGCAGTAATTCATAAAGTCGGCCTCCCCGGGTTCTGGTTTGGCTTCTTCTGCAAATACAAATGCGGAAGCCCCTACAGACAGACCCAGAGCGAGGCCTTTAAAGATGGGTTTTAATTTTGAGCCAAAGCTCGTTTTGACGCCGTCGTTTTGAATGTAAGTGTGAATATCAGCTAGTTTATCCATAATATTATTCTCTTGATTTAGTTAACTGCTGCTATGTTGCCTTCTCAGGTTACGACCGGCAGGTAGATAATGCAAATGACTAATGTCAATAGAGGATAATATTTTTCAGGTAGACCACAGGTAGATTGCAGATAGAGAAAAGCCTGGCAAAGATTCAGTATGCTATCGCTATAAATTATTTATCATTTTAATGGGCGATATCTAAAGGGGTTTTTAATCAAATAAGTTTTTCAAGGCGGACAGAGATTGTTGGCCTTTTTGTTTTTTTAGTTCCTCAGATACTTCCTCGCCAAAGCCTTCTCGCTCAACGTCATCTGCGGGTATTTCTTCCAGAAAGCGACTAGGTGTGGTTTGGAACGTTTCGCCGAACTGCTTGCGCCGGGCGGCCAGGGTCAAGGTGAGGGTTTGACGGGCGCGGGTGATGCCCACGTAGGCGAGGCGACGTTCCTCTTCGATATTGCCTTCGTCGATACTGTTGCGGTGGGGGAGGAGGTTTTCTTCCATACCCATTAAAAATACATGGGGGAATTCGAGGCCTTTGGCGGCGTGCAAGGTCATGAGCTGCACTTTGTCATCGGCGGATTCTTCTTCCTGTCGATCGAGAATGTCCCGTAACACCAACTTGGCGATGGCGTCTTCTATGCTGATGTCGGTTTCCATATTAAGGTCGGCATCCATCGTTATATCAGGATCATTAGCTTCTTCGCTCAGTTCCCTTGAGACGCTTGAATCTGTCTCGGGCCAGTCATCGGTTTTTTCTGCAAGGTCTTCGTCGTCAGTGTCCTGGGTCGATTGCGTATTATTGCCGCCGAGCACATTACGCAATTGGTCGACCAGTAAATCAACATTTTTCATGCGGTTTGCAGCGACAGAATTGCTGGTAGCGTTCTGGTGCAACCAGGCTTCGTAATCGATATCGGTGATTAACTCGCGAATTGCCCGTATGGGTTCGTTGCCCATGCAGTTTTCGGTGACCTTTTCAAACCAGGTTTTAAAACTTTCCAAATGCTTAAGGTTGGTCGCGGGGACATTTTCACGAAGCCCTAATTCTCCGATAGCGGCAAATAAGGACAGCTCTCGTTGGGTGGCGTAGGTGGCCAGTTTTTCAAGTGTACCGTGGCCAATCTGCCGCCTTGGGGTGTTGATAATGCGCAGGAAGGCATTGTCGTCATCCGGGTTCACCAACAGGCGCAGGTAGGCCATGATGTCTTTGATTTCGGTGCGCGCATAAAAAGATGTGCCGCCACTGAGCTGGTAGGGAATAGCTTGAGTTTGTAGCTTTAACTCCAGCAACTTGGCCTGGTGATTACCACGATAAAGCACCGCGAAATCCCGGTAATGACAGCGACGCCGCAGGCGCTGTTCGATAATGTCGTTGACCACCCGCTCGGTCTCAGCATCTTCATTGGCACAACGAATAATCCGAATTGGATCGCCGAGGCCAATGTCACACCATAAGGCTTTTTCGAAGACATGGGGATTGTTAGCGATCAGCGTATTGGCGGCGCGCAGAATACGGGCCGTAGAGCGGTAATTTTGTTCGAGCTTAATGACATCGAGATGGGGGAAGTCGCTACTCAGTTGGGCTAGGTTTTCCGGGCGCGCACCCCGCCAGGCATAAATAGATTGATCGTCATCACCAACCACCGTGAGATTTTCACGTTGGCCCGCGAGTAGTTTGACCAGCTCGTACTGAGCCAGGTTGGTGTCCTGATATTCATCGACCAGTAAATAACGAATCCGCAGTTGCCACTTTTCAAGAATATGCGGGTGCTCACGAAATAAAGTGGTGGGGATTAAAATTAAATCATCAAAATCCACCGCATTGTAGGTTTTAAGCGCTTGCTGGTAGTGCTGATAAACCACAGCGATGGTTTGTTCGCCGCCAGTTTCTGCCAGTGATAAGGCCCGATCTGGGGCAATCAGGGAATTCTTCCAGGAGGAGACCTGGTTCTGCACCAGATCAATGTGATCGGTGTCGATATCGCCATCGCGAACCATTAACTCTTTGAGCAGGCTCCGGGCATCCTCCTGATCAAAAATAGAAAAGCCTGGTTTATAGCCCAGTGTTTTACTCTCCAGGCGAATGATATTCAGGCCCAGATTGTGAAAGGTCGAGACGGTCAGCCCGCGGGCCATCTTGCCTTTGATCAGGGCTGAGACCCGTTGTTTCATCTCCCGTGCGGCCTTGTTGGTAAAGGTCACCGCGGCGATGTGTCTCGCGGGCATATCGCACTGTTCAACTAAATAGGCAATTTTGTTGGTGATAACGCTGGTTTTGCCGCTGCCTGCGCCGGCAAGTACCAGCAATGGCCCGCTGATATGGTGGATGGCCTGGCGCTGGGGTGGATTGAGGTTGGTCAAGGGGCGAAGACAACTGATTTTAAGGGGGCGGGATTGTATCAGTACCCTCGTCAGCAGTGTGTGCTTGGGATGCTAATAGGACTAAATTTTCATGACAGACAAAAGGTATTCATTGATAGAGTCTTCATTATCGATTACTTATTATTTACTACCGTTTTCCGTGGTCGCCATGTCCACAATAGAGCGTTATCAATTAACGCATGTGACGTGTTTAAAGCGGGTGAGCAGATGTCGATAGTCGGTAGTGATACTAAAGGTTTATTCATTTGGTCTTTAATTGTATAAAACATGAATAAAAACAATTAACTATTGATGTTTTTTAAATTAAAAATCAATTGCTTACGGTGAAATAGTGCTTGCGATAGGCTAACTATAGTGGCAACGTGGTTCGAATCTGATTCCCAACAATAATAAAACGGGGCAGTGAATGGAGGCGCTATGTCACAAACTACGTCGCGACGTACATCGCAAAATAGACCCAGTGGTGTTAGAACCAGAGGCGCTCAGGAACATGCTTTAGAAGGAGCTAGCAAAGGCAATTCAGGACGAGCGATTGATGTTGCTAGCTTGTACTTGAAGGAAATCGGTTATACGCCTCTGCTATCGGCGCAGGAAGAAGTCTTCTACGCAAGTCAGGCCCGGGAAGGTGACGAGGCATCCCGCCAGAGGATGATTGAAAGTAATCTGCGCCTGGTGGTTAAGATTGCTCGGCGCTATGTCAATCGTGGCCTTACTCTGCTCGATTTAATCGAGGAGGGGAATCTCGGTTTGATTCGTGCGGTAGAAAAATTCAACCCCGATCTCGGCTTTCGCTTTTCGACCTACGCTACCTGGTGGATCCGCCAAAATATCGAGCGCGGTCTGATGAATCAGACTCGGACTATTCGCCTGCCGGTGCACGTGGTGAAGGAGTTGAACAAGTATTTGAGGACCTCCCGGGAATTGGCGCAGAAGATGGATCATCAGCCTTCCGCACAAGAGATAGCTGATTATCTGGAGAAGAGTCCGGCTGATGTATTGCGAATCATGCGCTTGAATGAGCGGGTCGGTTCGGTAGATATCTCGATTGGTGACGATGGTCGGACGCTGGTCGATTCTATCGTTGATGTCGGTGGCGAGCGCCCGGACAGCGTGGCGGAGGGCGACAATATCAATGCCACTCTCGAAGCGGTGCTTGAGTGTTTGACGGCCAAGCAGCAGGAGGTGCTGGCTCGCCGTTTTGGCCTGCGGGGTTACGATATGTCGACCCTTGAGCAGGTGGGTAAGGCAGTGGGTTTAACCCGTGAGCGGGTGAGACAGATTCAAATAGAAGCCCTGGCTGTGTTACGAACATCATTGCAGCGTAAGGGTATTGATAGCGATGTTCTGTTTGGCGAGTAAGTGGCAGGCCGGGTGATGCCCACTCAGCTTGTCTCAACCCGGATTAGCCTGCATTTTTGTTCCTCTTGTTCCTCTTGTTCCTCTTGTTCCTCTTGTTCCTTACTGTTACATCTGCTGCCAGATTAGCGCTCTAGCAGTGCCAGTTTGCCGGGCTTGCCTTCCCATTCTTTAGCATCTGGTGGCGCGTCCTTTTGGATGGTGATATTGGGCCAAACATCGGCGAGTTCAGCGTTTAACTCCAGAAAAACTTCTTCACCTTCGGGAATCTCGTCTTCCGCATAAATTGCTTCAATCGGACATTCCGGTTCACACAGGGCGCAATCGATGCATTCATCGGGGTGGATCACGAGGAAGTTGGGTCCTTCATAAAAACAATCTACCGGGCATACTTCTACGCAATCGGTATATTTACATTTGATGCAGTTTTCCCCGACGATAAACGTCATTATCCTAATTCCTCGTGTTTTTCGATGTACGTCTAGATGAGCGGCTAGATGAATGTTTGAGCGAACGCCCAGCCTTAAAAGTGGCGCGCATTATAGCTGAATAGTTCGGCTCTGGTGAATTCCCCTTGTGCCGGTTTCCACTAAGGTTATTCCCGCTTGTATAGCCTCAATGCGAGTGGTTTAGTTCGCGAAAACCCTGTGCCCAGTCATTGGTCTTCAAGCAATGATTTCAATGTATAAAGAGTATCTAGAGCCGCTTTCGGTGATAAGTCGTCGGGGTTCATCTGGGTTAGGGCTTTGAGCAGTGCCTTATTTGTGGCCGTGTTTGTAGGTGCGGCAAATAGATCGCTTTGTTGGGGCTGTTCGTCACCAACAGCGACGCTGTTAAGCAGGTGGGCGGTATTTTCCAGCTTGCTCAATTCTTGCTGAGCATTGGTGATGACCTGATCCGGAACGCCCGCTAATCTGGCCACCTGGATTCCGTAACTCTGGCTTGCCGGGCCGTCCTGAACATCGTGGAGGAAGACGATTTGGTTCTGATACTCACTGGCTGTTAAATGAACATTGGCAACCCCGGGAGCACTGTCCGGCATGGTGGTGAGTTCAAAGTAATGGGTCGCAAACAAGGTGAAAGCGTGTATTTGTTCAGCCAGGTGAATGCCACAGGCCCAGGCCAGTGATAGGCCGTCAAAAGTGCTGGTGCCTCGGCCGATTTCGTCGAGTAAGACCAGGCTTTTGTCGGTGGCATTGTGGAGAATATTGGCGGTTTCGGTCATCTCCACCATAAAGGTCGAGCGCCCTCCGGCTAGATCATCAGACGAACCGATACGGGTAAAAATTCGGTCGACAATGCCAATCGTGGCGGTCTCTGCCGGAACACTACTGCCCGTGTGAGCAAGCAGGACAATGAGCGCGGCCTGGCGCATATAAGTCGATTTACCACCCATGTTGGGGCCGGTAATAATCAGCATACGCCGCTCGTCATTGAGGATTAGGTTGTTGGCTACAAAGGGCGTGTCCTGAACTTGTTCGACTACCGGGTGACGCCCGCCGGTGATGGCGATGCCTGGTTTTTCAAGTAGCTCAGGGCGACAAAAGTTTAAGCTTATCGCCCGCTCGGCAAGGTTAACCAGGACGTCTAATTCGGCGACGGCTGTGGCGCAATCCTGAAGTGCCTGGAAAGCTTCATTGAGCTGATCGAGCAATAATTCATAAAGGGCTTTCTCACGAGCCAGGGCCCGGCTTTTGGCGCTGAGGGCTTTATCTTCAAAGGTTTTCAGTTCGGGGGTGATGTAGCGTTCGGCATTTTTCAGGGTTTGTCTGCGAATATAGCGATCGGGGGCTTCGGCGGACTGGCCTTTACTGATTTCGATGTAATAGCCATGGACGCGGTTGTAGCCGACTTTTAGCGAGGCAATGCCGGTTTCAGCTTTCTCTCTTTCTTCAAGTTCGAGCAGATAGCCGCTGGCATTGGTGCTGATAGCGCGGAGTTCGTCCAGCTCATCATCAAAACCCTCGGCAATTACGCCGCCCTCCCGGATAACTACCGGCGGGTTGTCGTAAACCGCGCGATTGAGCAATGCCACCTGGTCGGGAAAGGTGGAAATCTTCTCCTGTAATTTTTTATTTAGCGGCTCGTTGAGTTCGGTGAGCCGGGTTTGCAATTGTGGCAGCACAGCAAGGGAATCCCGCAAGCGAATCAGATCCCGGGGGCGGGCAGAACGCAAGGCCAGACGTGCAAGAATGCGTTCCATATCGCCGATGTTTGCCAGGCATTCGCTTAAGTCTTCGTAGCGGTAATCGCTCTGTAGCTCAGCGATGCTCTGTTGCCGCGCAGTGAGGGTTTCTAGATCCCGCAAAGGTCGAGTCAACCAGCGCCGCAAGAGCCGACCGCCCATGGCAGTGTGGGTGTTGTCCATAACCCCCAGCAAGGTATGTTCGTGGCTGTCTGCGCCGCGATTTGTGGAGCTGGCAGAGGTGCTGGTGTCTATTTCGAGGTTACGTCGCGTTGCGGCATCGAGAATAACGCTGTCGTCACTGCGATCATGATGAATAGCGCGAATATGGGGCAGCGCGCTGCGTTGAGTTTCCGCCGCATAATTCAACAAACAGCCTGCAGCGCGTAGGGCCAGGGTGAGTTGATCACAACCAAACCCGGATAGGTCGGCGACACCAAATTGCTGGCATAGGCTCCTTTGGGCTGAATCAAGATCAAATTCCCAGTCGGGGCAGGTACGCAGGCTGAGAAACTGCTGCAATTGTCCGGTTTTAACTAGGGCTTCATCAGCCAGTAATTCAGCAGGTCTCAGGCGCTGTAATTCACCTAGCAAGGCGTCGAGCTTGTCTACCTCAAGAATATTGAAGTGGCCACTGCTAATGTCGAGGGAGGCTATGCCGAAACATTGATTGGTTTCGGGATTGGTTTTGGGACTGCCTTCGGGGCTGGCGCCGTCCGAGTCCGGAGCGGAGTCGTGCTTGCCATCTGAAATAACCGCGACCAGGAGGCTATCCTGACGATCATCAAGCAGTGCTTCGTCACTGACCGTGCCGGGCGTCAATATCCGCTTTACCTCGCGCTCAACCGGACCTTTGCTGGTAGCCGGATCGCCG
>JAHRWI010000179.1 GCA_019090225.1 Porticoccaceae bacterium | reverse complement strand
TCGGGCTTATGCTTGCCCCGAAGGCGTGTAGCGATATCACTCGCCAGTCGTCCCAGGGTTTTTTCAGCTGCATCAACCACGTACCAGTCACGCTGTACGGTTTCAGCTTTGGCGCTGTATGTTTTCATGTGCTATTTACCTTGATGCTATTTACCTTGACGGCTGCTTGCCCTGAAGCTAAGTCACCAGAAAATGGGGCTTGCTAAAGCGAGCGCGAATTCTACCGATGCAAGACTGGCTTTTCAAGTAAAGAAACACCTAATCCATGTGAAATGTAGCGTATCTGCTCTGGCGGTGAGACCAGACCATAAAAGCCCGACCATACGCGGGTTTATCGGCGACTTATAAGCTGCTACCAGCCCGCTACCCGGTGAATTTACGGTCGGTGGGCACGGGCCAGATACTCCTCACTCTGCATCTCTAAGAGGCGACTGCGCGTTCGTTCAAATTCGAAGCTCAGATTACCACCCAGATAAAGCGAGTCGAGATTAGCCTCCGCCGATATCGCCACTTTTACATTGCGATCATAGAATTCATCAATCATATTGATAAATCGTCGTGCTTCATCGTCGCGCTGGGCGTCCAGCGTCGGCACCCCACTGACCAACACTGCATGAAACTCTCGGGCCAGCTCAATATAGTCGTTTTGACTACGCGGCCCCGCACACAGTGCATCAAAATCAAACCAGACGACGTCTTCAGCGATGTAGCGACAGGGAATATCGCGACCTTCCACTTCAATAAACACCTGCTTGCGCACTTCTTCACGAATCGGCACAAGGCGCTCAAAAATATCCGCCATTGCCGCAGCCACCTGCTCACCCAGGGGCCAGTGATACAACTCGGCTCGGGTCAGGGCACGCAGACGATAGTCGGTGCCGTTATCGAGATTGACCACTTCACAGTGTTTTTTAATCAAATCGATAACGGGCAAAAACCGCTGTCTTTGCAAACCATTTTCATAGAGCCGATCGGGAAGAATATTTGATGTCGCTACCAGGGTTGTACCGCGGGAAAATAATTGCTCCATAAGCCCGCCCAGTATCATCGCATCGGCAATATCTGAAACGAAAAACTCATCGAAGCAAATAACCCGCGCTTCATCAGAGATGCTAGCTGCGATTTTTTCCAGGGGATTCTTCTGGCCTTTTAATGCCGTTAGATCCCGGTGCACACGCTTCATAAACCGATGGAAATGAACGCGCATTTTTTGTTGGAATGGCAGACTTTCATAAAAGTTATCCATCAAATAGGTCTTACCGCGCCCCACCCCGCCCCAAAAATAAATACCCTTAACCCGAACAGTCTGGCGATTGCGCACCAGGCGATTAAAGAAGCCAGTTTTTTCCTGACTCGCCGCGATCAGCTCGTCATGCAAGGCCTGCAATTTTTCCACCGCCTGGGCCTGGCATTCATCCGCAACAAAACTCTCTTGCTGCAAATCCAGTTGGTAGCGCTGTAGGGGAGTGAGTGACATGCTAATTTTTAATAAACAAGGAGAGTAGACTAGGTTGGCTTGATACTGTGGCAATTCGGATTGAGCACACGAAAAGCGCTGCGGACTCTACCTGCGGACCGCCTGTTGCGCAATACTGATGTAAAACTCCCAACTCCAATTTGGTAATGAGCTTTGACCAAGAACCTGGCAAGGCTTGCTACAACAGAGCTTTGAGCAATGCGGGACTTAGCTGACGACTCAACTCAAGCAGCTGACCATGAAAAAAGTGACTCGCCCCCGCTATCAGTAAAATCTCCACCGGAGATGTCAGCTGTTCGGCCCAGGCTTTAGCGTTTTGCGCATCGACCAAGTCATCGTCTTCACCAAGAGCAAGCGCCGCTGGACAGGTAAACTGGCCCTCAGGGGCATATGTGTACCTCTCAACAGGCGGTGCCACCAAAATAAGGTGCTCTGGGTTCATCGACAAACTGCCCGCTGCCGCCACCATGGAGCCAAAAGAGTAACCGGCTAGCAACAAATGAGTTCCCGACGTGTGTTGCTGTAGCCATGCGGCAACAGCCTGCAAATCATCGACTTCGCCTCGGGCATTATCGTGTTCTCCCTCGCTGCCACCGACACCTCGAAAATTAAATCGTGCCGTCGATACGCCCAGCTCCCGATATATCCTCGCTACGGTGGTAACCACCTTGTTATCCATCTCACCACCGAACAAAGGGTGGGGATGGCAAACCACCGCATAATAGCCCTGGTCTGCCAGGGAACCACTGTCAGCACCTGGCTCCACAGCGACTTCGAGCTTGCCCACTGGGCCATCAATCATATGCCGGGCTTTATTTACTGATAACGATGCCATGTTTTGTAATCTCCCCGACCTTACTTGAGCGCCTTCCTGCCAACTTAAGTAACTTTCTACCAACTTAAGTAACTTTCCAACAGACCCGTGGCGCTTTCAAGCTAAGTAGCAAATTTATTCCACGTCCGCACTTCAAAGTAATATGTTCAACTTACCAGAGCCTGATCGACCCGCCCGCCTTTTCAGGCTAAAATTGCTTTCGATTTAACCGCCCTCTTAACCGGTCTTTTAACCGCACTATGGAAACCGTCGCTGTGAATACTGATATGAACCCCGAAACATTGATCATTGCACTTATTGCCCTTGGCGTAGGTATCATCCTCGGCGTCCTCCTTGCTCGGGTATTTTCAGGCCCTGCACGCCAAAAAAGGCACGTCTCGGAGGAATTACGACAAAACATGGAGAGCTCGGCAAGCTATCGACATGAAGTCACCGAACATTTTGTCAAAACCTCAGAACTGATCAAAAACTTAACGGGCAGCTATGCCGAACTTCATCAGTATCTAGCCGACAGCGCAGGCAAACTTACCACACCGGAAACAGGTCGTCAGTTAGCTGAGGCCGGCTCAGTACAACTGGAGTTGATTCTACCGACTACAAATAACGGAGACCAACCCCAGGCACCCAGAGACTATGCACCCGGGAATGGCGTGCTCAGCGAGGACTACGGCTTGGGCCGTGCAAATCCAGCCAATGAAGAGCGTCCTACTAACGATGCAGATTTTAATGCGAACGAGAAAAACACAGAGGATGACCCAACGCTAAAAGTAGGCTAACAGCACCTGGATGGAGACAGCTCCGCACAGCAATCTCATTTACGTAGCAAGCTGATTTCAATAACCGTGAGCAGAATAAACTAATCTGCCCAGGGCTCCTTCTTTCCCAGGTCCAGGGCTTCACAGATTAAGAGTTCCCCCAGGCCAGCAGCTTGACCCGGTCGGCAGACTCATCTCTTAGACCAGTTTACCGACCGTATTGCCGACCATAGACACTTCAACTATTTAGCTGAGTGACCCGATAGAGTGACTTTGACATTATCTTCGTCACTGAGTCCGGCATAGTAAGCCCGCAGGATATCGAGCACTTCCGGGCGCGAGAAGTTATCTTCGACTTCTTCACCTTCCGATAAAGCCTTACGCAATTTGGTGCCAGAGACTAGCACCCGATCATCCCCGCTATGGGGGCAGGTACGCATGGATGCCATGGTCGCGCAACGATTGCACCAGAACGTCCAGTCTATTTTCAGTGGCACGGTCTGCATGGCATCAGCGGGAATTTGATCAAAGATATGGTGGGCATCAAAGGGCCCATAATAATCACCCACACCTGCATGATCACGACCAACGATCAAATGGGAGCAACCGTAGTTTTGCCGAAACACCGCATGCAACAGGGCTTCACGAGGTCCAGCATAACGCATATCCAGAGGATAACCCGACTGCACTACTGTGTTATCGACAAAATAATTATCCAGTAAAGTACCAATAGCATCCTGACGAACCTGAGCGGGTATATCGCCGGGCTTCAACTTACCAAGCAGCGAATGAACCATGACACCATCGCATATTTCAATGGCAATTTTAGCCAGATATTCATGGGATCTATGCATGGGGTTACGGGTTTGAAAAGCCGCCACCGTTGACCAGCCTTTTTCGTCAAATAGCGCACGGGTCTCGGCTGGGGTCATATAAACATCGGCGTATTCAGTCGGAAAGCTACCCTGGGATAGCACTTTGACCGGCCCGGCGAGATTGATTTCAGCCTGATCCATCACCATTTTTACGCCGGGATGCTCGATATCAGTGGTGGTAAAAACTTGCTCGCATTCATGGGCTTTATCAATACTGTACTTTTCAGTAATGGTCATGGTGCCCATGATCTCACCGGTCTCAGTATCGACCAGAGCAATATCCGAACCTTCAGCCAGGTTTGCCGCCTGATCTTCAGCGACGGACAGCGTCACCGGAATCGGCCAAAACAGGCCGTCAGCCGTGTGCATATTATCGCAAACACCCTGCCAGTCAGCTTTGTTCATAAAGCCATACAGTGGCGTAAACCCACCGATGCCCAACATAATCAAATCACCAACTTCTCGGGATTGCATACCAACCCTGGGCAATCCTTCAGCCCGTTTCAACTCATCTTGCAAGGCCTGTCCTTCTAGCAAACGCGGCTTTAGCGTGTCGCTGCCATGGGGTTTAACCAATCCACTCATTAGAATCTCGCTCCTGTATAAAATCGCAAATCAAGGTTTGTGACATAATAGCACCAAACAAAACTCGAACCCTTAATGCCCTTAACTATAAGCAACTAACTAAACGTACTTTTACGACCCGCCGAAAACACAAAACCTGATAAGGCGCTTAAAAAAACAGTCTTCGGGCGAAACAGCCTAGATAATCACAAGGTTCTTAATTTGAAAATTCTTAATGATTTTGCCTGGCCCGTCATCACGGGTTTACTCGCAGCGGCGGTAGTCATTTTGTTACTACCCTACTTCGAAGAAAACGGGGCGACATTCAAGCCCCAGACCTCCGAGTCAACAGTCTCTGACATTACTACAGAACCAGAACTGGTGTCGTCCTATGCCTCTGCTGTGCGCCACGCCGCACCCTCAGTGGTCAATATTTACACACGAAAGAGATTGCCCGAACAACGACATCCGCTATTAAACGATCCTTTTTTTCGACGCTTCTTTAACAAGCGCAATGTACCCCAGCAAGAGCGCATGGAGTCATCGCTCGGGTCTGGCGTAATCGTCAGTCACGATGGCTTCATTCTGACTAATCATCACGTGATTGATGGTGCTGATGAAATTACCGCCCTCTTGTACGATGGCCGCGAAGCGAGAGCAAGTCTCGTTGGCACAGACCCCGAAACCGATTTGGCAGTTCTTAAAATCGATCTGGACAATCTTACTCCCAGCACCGCGAAAGATTCCCAGCAGACCCAGGTTGGCGATATCGTTCTTGCTATTGGCAACCCCTTCGGCGTTGGCCAATCTGTTTCCCAGGGGATAATCAGCGCCACCGGCAGAAAAGATCTGGGACTCAATATCTTCGAGGACTTTCTGCAAACCGACGCCGCGATCAACCCTGGCAACTCGGGTGGCGCGCTGGTCGATGTTTACGGCAACCTGGTCGGCATTAACTCTGCGATCCTGAATGAGACATCGTCTGTCGGTATCGGCTTTGCCATCCCCGCCAACACGGCAACCAAGATACTCAAAGATATCATCGCCAACGGACGGGTAATACGTGGCTGGCTCGGAGTCGAAGCGCAACAACTGGCTCCAGAGAGTGCCGCTCGGCTCGGTCTCGAACCACCCACTGCGCTGATCATTACCGATGTGCACCTGGCCAGCCCGGCCTTTTCAAGCGGACTAAAACCTGGCGATGTGGTCACTCATATCAATAACGAGCGGATTGGTAACGGCAGCAGCGGTATGAATTTAATCGCTCAGCTCAACCCAGGCGACCCCATACAACTTGAGATTATTCGGCGCGATCAACGCTTACTGGTTTCAGCTATCGCTGGCACTCGCCCCCAGGCAAACTAATCACACTGTTTCCGGCCAGCTCAGTGATTACTGCCCGGTGACTACTGAAGAATGTCCGTCAAGGCATCGATCAGAAGAGCCATTTGCTGATCGGCGCCAATGGTAATGCGCAAGTATTGATCAATACGCGCCTGAGCAAAATGCCGCACGATAATATCTTTGTCTCGCAAGTTGGTGGCTAAATCCACTCCTGCGTACTCGGGATGCCGAACAAATACAAAATTAGCCGCAGAGGGAAGCACTTCAAAGCCAAGGCTGTCTCTTATACACATCTGACGCTGCCGACGATCTT